>NZ_JBFAIV010000035.1:0-86942 GCF_040654875.1 Streptomyces sp. NPDC050610
GCCGGCGAGGTCCTCGACGGTGGCGATCGCCCAGGCGTTGCCCTGCTTGGTCATCTTGCGCTGGAGGCCGGAGATGATGCCGCCGATGGTGACGATCGAGCCGTCCGAGTAGTCGCCGCCGGTGAGCTGCCCGATGCCCGCGTCGGCCTTGTCCGACAGGACGTGCTCCAGGCCGAAGAGCGGGTGGTCGGAGACGTACAGGCCGAGCATCTCGCGCTCCTGCGCGAGCAGATAGCTCTTCTCCCACTCGATGTCCGAGAACTCCACGTCGAGCCCGAAGCCCGGCCCCTCGTCGGCCGCGTCGTCGCCCATGCCGCCGAAGAGGTCGAACTGCCCCTCGGCCTCCTTGCGCTTGACCTGCACCACGTTGTCGATCATCGGTTCGTAGTGCGCGGTCAGGCCCTTGCGGGTGTGGCCCATCGTGTCGAAGGCGCCCGCCTTGATCAGCGACTCGGTGGTGCGCTTGTTGCAGGCAGCGGCCTCGACCTTGTCCAGGTAGTCCGGGAAGGAGAGGTACTTCCCCTTCGCCTTGCGCGACCGGATGATCGACTCGACCACGTTGGTGCCGACGTTGCGGACGGCCTCCAGGCCGAAGAGGATCACGTCCTCGCCCTGGGCGGCGAAGTTGTGCACCGACTCGTTGACGTTCGGCGGGAGCACCTTGATGCCCATGCGGCGGCACTCGTTGAGGTAGACGGCCGACTTGTCCTTGTCGTCCTTGACCGAGGTGAGCAGCGCCGCCATGTACTCGGCGGGGTAGTTCGCCTTGAGGTACGCGGTCCAGTAGGTGACCAGCCCGTACGCGGAGGAGTGGGCCTTGTTGAAGGCGTAGCCGGCGAACGGGACCAGGACGTCCCACAGCGCCTGGATCGCGGCGTCCGAGAACCCCTTGTTCTTGGCGCCGGCCTGGAAGAGGACGAAGTTCTTCTCCAGTTCCTCCGGCTTCTTCTTGCCCATCACGCGGCGCAGGATGTCGGCCTCGCCGAGCGAGTAGCCGGCGATGATCTGGGCGGCCTTCTGCACCTGCTCCTGGTACACGATGAGGCCGTAGGTCAGACCCAGGGTCTCCTTCAGCGGCTCTTCGAGCTCCGGGTGGATCGGGGTGATCTCCTGGCGCCCGTTCTTGCGCTCCGCGTAGTTGATGTGCGAGTTCATGCCCATCGGGCCCGGCCGGTAGAGGGCCGAGACGGCGGAAATGTCCTCGAAGTTGTCGGGCTGCATCTGGCGGAGCAGGGAGCGCATCGGGCCGCCGTCGAACTGGAAGACGCCGAGCGTGTCACCGCGGCAGAGCAGCTCGAAGGTCTTGGGGTCGTCGAGCGGGAGGTCGAGCATCTCCAGGTCGATGCCCTTGTTGGCCTTCACCATCTTGACGGCGTCGTCCATGATCGTGAGGTTGCGCAGGCCCAGGAAGTCCATCTTGAGCAGGCCGAGCGACTCGCACTGGGGGTAGTCCCACTGCGTGATCGTCACGCCGTCGGTGTGCCGCGTCCAGAGCGGGGCGTGGTCGACGATCGGCTCGCTGGACATGATCACGCCGGCCGCGTGCACGCCCATCTGCCGGACCAGGCCCTCGACGCCCTTGGCGGTGTCGATGACCTTCTTGACGTCCGGCTCGCTCTCGTACATCCCCCGGATCTCGCCCGCCTCGCTGTAGCGGGGGTGCTTGGGGTCGGTGATGCCGGAGAGGTCGATGCCCTTTCCGAGGACGTCGGCGGGCATGGCCTTGGTGAGCCGGTCGCCCATCGCGTACGGGTATCCGAGGACGCGCGCGGAGTCCTTGATGGCGTTCTTCGCCTTGATCTTTCCGTACGTGCCGATCATGGCGACCTTGTCGGCGCCGTATTTCTCGGTCACGTACCGGATCACCTCGACGCGCCTGCGCTCGTCGAAGTCGATGTCGACATCGGGCATGGAGACGCGCTCGGGGTTGAGGAACCGCTCGAAGATCAGCCCGTGCGTGATCGGGTCGAGGTCGGTGATGCCCATGGCGTACGCGACGATCGAGCCGGCCGCGGAGCCGCGGCCCGGGCCCACCGCGATGCCGTTGTTCTTGGCCCACATGATGAAGTCGGCGACGACGAGGAAGTAGCCGGGGAACCCCATCTGGATGATGACGTCCATCTCGTACTCCGCCTGCTTCTGGCGATCCTCGGGGACACCGCCCGGGTAGCGGCGGCCCATGCCGACCCGGACCTCCTCCTGGAACCAGGTGACCTCGGTGAACCCCGCCGGGATCTCGAACTTCGGCATGAGGTCGCGCTTCTCGAACATGCCGGTCGTGTCGATCTGCTCGGCGACCAGGAGGGTGTTGCGGCACCCCTCCTGCCAGGCGTCCGAGGAGTCGATGGCGTACATCTCGTCCGTGGACTTCAGGTAGTAGCCGGTGCCGTCGAAGCGGAAGCGGTCCGGGTCGGAGAGGTTCTTGCCGGTCTGGATGCACAGCAGCGCGTCGTGGGCCGTGGACTCGTGCGCGTACGTGTAGTGCGAGTCATTGGTGACCAGCGGCGGGATGCCCAGCTCCTTGCCGATCTTGAGCAGGTCCTCGCGGACCCGGCGCTCGATCTCGATGCCGTGGTCCATCAGCTCCAGGAAATACCGGTCCTTGCCGAAGATCTCCTGGTACTCCCCGGCCGCCCTGCGCGCCTCCTCGTACTGACCGAGCCGCAGCCGGGTCTGGAGCTCGCCGGAGGGGCAGCCGGTGGAGGCGATCAGCCCCTCCGACCAGTCGGAGAGGGTCTCCTTGTCCATGCGCGGCCACTTCTGGAGCCAGCCCTCGGCGTACGCGTCCGAGGAGAGCTTGAACAGGTTGTGCAGCCCCTTGCTGTTGGCCGCCCAGATCGTCTTATGCGTATAACCACCCGAACCGGACACGTCATCGCGCTTCTGATGCGGCTGGCCCCACTGCACCTTGCGCTTGTTGCGCCGGGACTCCGGCGCCACGTACGCCTCGATGCCGATGATCGGCGTCACCCCCGCCTTCTGGGCGGAGTGGAAGAAGTCGTACGCGCCGTGCAGGTTGCCGTGGTCGGACATGGCGATGTGCGTCATGCCCATCTCATTGCACGCGTTGAACATGTCCTTCAGCCGCGCGGCGCCGTCCAGCAGCGAGTACTGGGTGTGGACGTGCAGGTGCGTGAAGGGCGGCTTGGACACGGTGGATGACCTCCGGCGAACGGTCGAGGACGGCTTGAGGAGACGGCAACGAAGTCTACGACGGCCCACCGACAGCGGCGGGGCACTCGTGGGCGGCCTCGCGCGTTGGAGCCGGTGGGACACATGTCCCCGGTGTGCGACAACCCAGGAGGACCCAGCGATGGCGACCGAGCACGACCGGGCCACGCGGCGCGGCGAGGAGATACTCGCCGTTTTCCAGACCGCCTTCGGCGACCTTCTGGCGGCCGACCCGGCCGCCTTCCGGGTCAAATTCCGGAAGATGGCCGCCTCCGCCTTCGCCTTCTACCGGGGCACCGCCTGCCTGTTCTACAACGACCTGGCCGCCGGGCCGGACGGCGCGGCCGGCGACGACGGGGGCGCGTACCTCGACGAGCGTACGAGCCGGGTGTGGGTGCACGGCGATCTGCACGCCGAGAACTTCGGCACGTACATGGACGCCAACGGCCGGCTGGTCTTCAACGTCAACGACTTCGACGAGGCCTACGTCGGCCCCTTCACCTGGGACCTCAAGCGCTTCGCCGCCTCCATCGCCCTCATCGGCCACGCGAAGGCGCTGAGCGACGAGCAGATCGGCGAGCTGGTCGGCGTCTACGCCGCCGCGTACCGCGCCCGCGTCCACGATCTGGCGACCGGCGCCAAGGGCTCCGACAAGTCCGAGGAGCCGCCGTTCACCCTGGACACCGCCGAGGGCCCGCTGCTGGACGCGCTGCGCGACGCACGCTCGCGGACCCGGTTCGCGCTGCTCGACTCGATGACCGAGATCCGCGACTACGAGCGCCGCTTCACCGCGGGCGGCAGCACGGTCGAGCTGGACGCGGCGGACCGCTACCGGGTCCTCGCGGCCTTCGACGGCTATCTGGAGACGCTCCCGGACTCCAGCCTGGCCCGGCCCGACTCCTACCGCGTCAAGGACGTCGTCGGCCGCCGGGGCATCGGGATAGGGAGCGCCGGCCTGCCCTCGTACAACATCCTCCTGGAGGGCAACAGCGACGCCCTGGAGAACGATGTCGTCATCTACATGAAGCAGGCGCAGACCCCCGCCGTCTCCCGGCACATCGCCGACCGGGCGGTGCGCGACTACTTCCAGCACGAGGGCCACCGCACGGTGATCTCCCAGCGCGCCCTCCAGGCGCACGCCGACCCCTGGCTGGGGTGGACGGAGCTGGAGGGGGACGGCAGCCGGTGGGGGCAGCTGGTCGCCGAGGTGTCGCCGTACGCGGTGGACCTCGACTGGTCGGACATCGACGACCCGGCCGAGATCGCCGCCGTCGTCGCGGACCTGGGCCGGGCCACCGCCGCCATGCACGCGGCCGCCGACGACCAGAGCGGCCACTCCCTGGTGCCCTTCTCCACCGAGCGCGCGATCGACGCCGTCATCGCCGCCGACGAGGACCGCTTCGGCGAGCTGCTGACCGATTTCGCGCACTCCTACGGGGCGCGGGCGCGGGCCGACCACCAGATCTTCGTGGACCTCTTCCGCAACGGCCGCATCCCCGGCCTGTGAGCCCCACCCGGTAAGCGGCGGCCTCTATAGAACCTCAGAACCTCTATAAGAAGGGGCCCGTTTCGTTGAACGGCCGCCTCTTTAAAGAGGGCCCTCCCCAAGGCGGCCCTCCTTAAGCGGCCCCTACCCCCGTGCATGGCAGACTTCGTTCGATGGACATTTCAGCGGTACGACTGCGGGCTCTGCGCGCGGCGCTCTTCACGGCGCTGTGCGTACTGCTGTCCGCGACGTCCCATGTGCTGCTGTCCGGCGCTCCGCTGCCGCTGACGACCGTCCTCGCGCTGTCGGCCGCCGTCTTCGTGATCGCGTACGCGCTGGCGGGCCGGGAGCGCGGCTACTGGCACATCGCCGCCCTCCTCGTCCCCCTGGAGCTGGCCGCCGACGCAATCTTCACCACCGGGCAGGACGCCTGTCACGGCCAGGTGGCCGCCGCCCCCACCGGAGGGCCGCTGGTCCTGCTGTGCGGCGGGGGCGAGGTCGGCTCGCCGCTGCCGAGCGTGCCGGACACCACGGCCGCCTTCTGGCTGCTGCTCGCCGCGCACCTCGGAGTCGGGCTGCTGGGCGCGGCCTGGCTGCGGCGCGGCGAGGCCGCACTCGGCCAGCTGCTGTGTGCCGCGGCCGTGTCCGCGTTCCGCCCGCTGCTGCTCGCCCTCGCCGCGCTCGCCGCGGCGGCGACGCCCGTACGGGCCGCGGTACGGCGCATCACGCGCCGCGTCCCGCCCGCTCTCACGCACCCTCTGCTCGTGCATTCGGTCGTCCGCCGGGGACCGCCCCTCCCGGCGATCGCCTGAGCAATCCGGTCGAGCGGCCGCCGGGCGACAAGCCGGCCGGCCGTCGGACGACTGTCATACGACGCAGAGAGAGCATCCTCATGAGCAACCGCAACAGCCAGCAGAACAAGCAGGCCGCCCGCGAGCGGCTGCGCGCCGAGCGCGAACGCCAGGCCAAGAAGGACAAGACCCGCCGGCAGCTCGTCGTCGGCGGCTCGGTCGTCGCCGTGCTGGCCGTCGCCGCGGGCATCGGCGTGGCCGCCACGCAGCTGGGCGGCAGCGGCAGCAAGAGCTCGAACTCTTCCTGGGACGCGGCCGCGAAGCAGACGCTGGTCGAGCCCGCGAACACCGCGGGCAAGGGCGGCACCGACATCACCGTCGGCGACCCGAAGGCCAAGCACACGCTGGAGATCTACCAGGACATGCGCTGCCCGATCTGCTCGGTCTTCGAGCAGAACGTCGGGGGCGAGATCCAGAAGAACGTCAAGGACGGCACGTACAAGGTCACGTACCACATCGGTACATTCCTGGACAAGAACATGGGCGGGACCGGGGCGAAGAACGCGCTCAGCGCGGTCGGGGCCGCCGTCAACGTCAGCCCGGAGGCGTTCGTCGCCTACAACCAGGCGCTGTACTCCAAGACCAACCACCCCGAGGAGACCCAGGACAAGTTCGCCGACGACGACTACCTGCTGAAGATCGCGCAGGAGGTCCCGGCCCTCAAGGACAACGCCGAGTTCAAGAAGAACGTCACCAAGGGCACCTTCGACAAGTGGGCGCTGAACGTCTCCGACAAGTTCGACGCCGCCAAGGACGTCACGGGAACGCCGACCCTCAAGTTCGACGGCAAGAAGCTGACCAAGGGGCAGGGCGTGCCGATGACTCCGGCGGACTTCGAGTCGGCCATCAAGGAACACCTCTGATCGAACGCCCCTGATCCGTCCGAGACGATCCGTCCGAGATGAGCCGACTTCGGTGAGCCGGCCTTGAGGAGACGGCTTCGACGAGCCGTCTCCGATACGGACCCGAGTCCGAATCTTGACACGACGCCTACCCGCCGCCGTGGCAAAATTCGGCGTCATGGAGGGGACGGGAGAGCAGTTGAGAGCCGTACGCGCGGCGCTGTTCACGGCCGTGTGCGTCACGCTGTCCGGCGCTTCTCACGTCGTGCTCTCCCGCACCCCCCTCCCGCTGCCGACGGTGGCCGTGCTCTGCGCCGCCTTCTTCACGATCGCGTACGCGCTGGCGGGCCGGGAGCGCGGCTACTGGCACATCGCCGCCCTCCTCGTCCCCCTGGAACTGGCCGCCGACACGGTCTTCACCACCGGCCAGCACACGTGTTACGGCCGCTCGGGCGGACCCGTCACGGGGCCGCTGCACTCCATGGGCGTCGATCTGCTGTGCCACGGCGGCGACTTCGGCACACCGCTGGCCCGGCTGACCGCCCGGCACGGCGACCCCGCGCCGCTGATCGGCGGCGCGTCGGCGCCCTGGCTGCTGCTGGCCGCGCATCTCGCGGTCGGGCTGCTGGCCGCCGCCTGGCTGCGGCGCGGCGAGGTGGCGCTGCGGCGGCAGCTGCGCGCGGTCGCGGCCCTCGCCTTCCGGCCGCTGCTGTTCGCCGTCGCCGTGATCGTCGCCGCCGTACGGCCGGGGGCTCCCGTCGCGGCGGGCGGGCGCGCGCGGGTGGCCCGTACGCTCCCTCTGCTCCTCCACTCCGTCGTACGGCGCGGTCCGCCCCGCCCGGCCGCCCACGCATTCGCGGGCGCCTGAGCAGTCCGGTCCCTTTCGCATACCGCGCACGTCAATCCACGGAGTCGAGATCATGAGCAACCGCAACAACCAGCAGAACAAGCAGGCCGCCCGCGAGCGGCTGCGCGCCGAGCGCGAGCGCCAGGCCAAGAAGGACAAGGTCCGCCGGCAGCTCGTCGTCGGCGGCTCGATCGTCGTGGTGCTCGCGATAGCCGGCGGCATCGGCTTCGCGGTCAGCAACATGGACAGCGGTTCCGGCAAGGACAAGTCCACCGGCAGCAAGGAGTGGGACGCCGCCGCCAAGAAGACCCTCGTCAAGCCCGCCAACACCACGGGCGAGAACGGCGATGTGATCACCGTCGGCGACGCGAAGGCCAAGAAGACCCTTGAGGTCTACGAGGACCCGCGGTGCCCCGCGTGCGCGATCTTCGAGCAGAGCGCCGGGCCCGAACTGCGCCAGGACGTCAAGGACGGCCGGTACAAGGTGCGTTACGTCATGGTCAACTTCATCGACGGCATGGGCGAGAAGGGGACCGGCTCGAAGAACGCCGTCAGCGCGCTGGGCGCGGCCCTGAACGTCAGCCCGGAGGCGTTCGTCGAGTACAAGGAGGCCCTGTACTCGAAGGAGAACCACCCGGATGAGACCGACGACGCCTTCGCCAAGGACCAGAAGCTCATCGACATCGCCCAGCAGGTCCCGGCCCTCAAGGGCAACGCCGCCTTCGAGAAGGCCGTGAAGGACGGCACCTACGACAAGTGGGCGCTGGAGATGGGCAAGCTCTTCGGCAAGAACGGCGTGCAGAGCACGCCCGCGATGCTCGTCGACGGGAAGAAGCTGCTCGTCGAGGGGACGGAGAACCCCCCGATGTCCAAGGAGCAGTTCGTCGCGGCGATCGACAAGGCGTTCGGCCCGAAGAAGAAGTAGCGGTACGGCCGCGGGTGGGCGACCGTGTGAATTCGCCCACCCGCCGCCGGGAACCGGCTACGCGTCGCCTAGGTCCGCGAGGAAGCCGAGCGACACCTTCCAGGCCTCCTCCGCCGCCTCCTCGTCGTAGTCCGGGAGCTCGGGGTCGGTGAAGATGTGGCCCGCCCCCTGGTAGCGGTAGACCTCCACGTCCGCGCCGGCCCGCCGCATCCGCAGGTACCAGGCGTTCAGCCAGTCCTGCGGCTCGAACGGGTCCGGGTCCGCGACGTGCAGCTGTACGGGCAGCTCGTCCACGGACGCGTCCTCCGCGAGGTCGGAGGTGCCGTGCAGGAGCAGCAGCCCCCGCGCCTTCTCGTCCCCCAGCGCCAGGTTCTGCGCGATGGACCCGCCGAGCGAGAAGCCCGCGTACACGAGTCCGCGCTCCGAGAGCGGGGCGGCCGCGGCGATGGCACGGCGCAGCAGCTCCTCCTTGCCGATCTCGTCCTTGATCACCATGCCGTCCTCGACGGTCTCGGTGGTCCGCCCGTCGTACAGGTCCGGCACATGCACCTCGTGCCCGGCGGCGCGCAGCCGCTCGGCCGCCGCGTGTACGGCAGGCCGCAGCCCGAAAGCCGAGTGAAACAGGACAATCGTGGTAGAGGACGCCACTGGAGTCACTTCCCTGTAGGTGAATCGCGATCACCCCATCGTGCCAGTTACCGTCGGTGGGACGCGGACCACCCGAATCGCGCTGGAAGGAGCCGAGGTGTCCATGGAGGACGTGTTGCGTCCGCTCATCGTGATCGGCGGCTCGATCGCCATCACCCTGCTGGTCGGCTGGGCCGCCGACCTGGTGGTGCGCCGGATCGACGCCCGCCACCCCGAGACCCCGCTGTGGGATCTGCTGCGCCGCTGCCGGCTGCCGTTGCAGCTGGTGCTGTGCGCGGCCCTGCTGCGCGGCAGCTACACCTCTGTGCGGTTCAAGGTGGTCGAGGAGCATGAGGCGGGCATCGGGCAGACCCTGTCGCTGGTGCTGATCGCCGCCGTGGCCTGGCTGGCGGTGCGCGGCGCGGCGGCCATAGTGGAGTCGACGTACGCCCGTTACGCCGCGAACGCCCACGACCGGGCGCGGGTCCGCCGGGTCCGTACGCAGGTGACGCTGATCCAGCGGATCGTGACCGCGGTCGTCGTGGTGGTGACGGTGGCGGCGATGCTGCTGACCTTCCCGGCGATGAAGACCGTGGGGACGTCGATGCTCGCCTCGGCCGGCGTGATCGGCATCGTCGCCGGTGTCGCCGCCCAGTCGACGCTCGGCAACCTCTTCGCCGGGCTCCAGATCGCCTTCGGCGACATGGTGCGGATCGGCGACACGGTGGTGGTCGACGGCGAGTGGGGCACGGTCGAGGAGATCACCCTCACGTATCTCGTGGTGACCACCTGGGACGAGCGCCGGATCACCATGCCCGTGTCGTACTTCACCAGCAAGCCGTTCGAGAACTGGACGCGCGGCAACCCCCGGATGACCGGGACGGTCTTCTTCCACCTCGACCACACCACGCCGATAGACCTCATGCGGGAGCGGCTGCACGAGATCCTCATGAAGAGCGCCGAGTGGGACCGCCGCGCCTGGAGCCTGGTGATCACCGACACCACCCCGTCGACGATCCAGGTGCGCGCGCTGGTCACCGCGAAGGACTCGGACGACATCTGGACGCTCCGCTGCGTGGTGCGCGAGCAGCTGGTGGAGTGGCTGCGCCGGGAGCACCCGTACGCGCTGCCGCGGATCAACACGGCGCACGCGCCGGGCCTGCGGGAGGCGCCCGACCGCTCGCAGGCGCCGCCGAGGTCCGAGGACATCGGCCCGGGCCCGGGCACCGCCTGATCCGGAGCCGCGCCCCCGGACGCGTACAGCCGCAAACCCGCACGAAGGCCCGTACGGCCTCGCATCGGCGCGGCCCGTACGGGCCTCGGACCAGCGCGGCCCCGAGCCCGTACGGTCTCAGGCCCCGTACGAGGACCCGTACCGCCTCGGGCCGACGCGACCTCAGGCCTGTACAGCCTTTGGCCCGTACGCCTCCGGATCCGGGGCGGCGTACGGATCCGTACGCTCCGGGTCCGTACGGCCCCGGACAAGCCCGCGCAGCACCGTCAGCGCAGGCTCCGCACGTCGAGGTGGCGCAGCACCCTGTCGACGATCTCCGGGTCGGCGCCGGCCTCGCTGCGGGCGGAGAGCACCTCGTGCCGGGCGGCCGACATCATCTCGTTCTGGATGCGCTGCACGGTGCGGATGCGCTTGACGCGCTGGGCGTGCGCCTCCCGGCGCTCGTCGTCGACCATGTCGGGGCTGATCCGCGCGCCGACGTCGTACGCGCGCCGGTTCAGCTGCTCGGCGAGGTCCTCGGGCAGCTCCTCGACCGCCTGGATCTCCCTGAGCCTGCTCTTGGCGGCCTTGGCGGCACGGATCGCGAGCTGACGCTCCGTCTCCCGTTCGGCGTTGGTGTCGGCCTTCACCCCGAGCTTCCGCACCAGCCAGGGCAGGGTCAGCCCCTGGACGACGAGGGTGGCCATGATGACGGCGAAGGCGATGAAGAGGATCTCGTCGCGGCCGGGGAAGTCGGAGCCGTCGTCCACGGTGAGGGGGATGGCGAGGGCCAGCGCGACGGAGGCCACGCCGCGCATCCCGGACCACCACATGACCACGGTCTCGCGCCAGGTCATCGGGATCTCTTCCTCGACGTCCCGGTGGCGGTGCATCTTGCGGGCGAGCCAGGCGGCGGGCAGCAGCCACAGCAGCCGTACGCCGATGACGACGCCGATCACCGCGCCGCCGGCCGCGAGCATCTCGCCCCAGCGGCCGGAGGCCGTGCCGAAGACGTTGTGGAGTTCGAGGCCGATGAGGCCGAAGGCGACTCCGGTGACCAGAGTGTCGACGATCTCCCAGAAGGTGTGGCCGGCCAGCCGGCCCAGCACGTCGTCGGCGTCCACCGCGTGTTCGGCGAGGAAGAGCGCGGTGGTGAGCACCGCCAGCACGCCCGAGCCGCGGAACTCCTCGGCCAGCACGTACGCGACGAACGGCACCAGCAGGGTGAGGCCGATCTGGAGGGTGGCGTCGCCGAGCAGGCTCATCAGCTTGTTGGCGGCCCAGCCGAGCACCAGGCCGACCGCTATGGCGACGACGGCGGAGAGCACGAGCTCTCCGACGGCGTGCGGGAAGGAGAAGGAGCCGGTGACGGTGGCGGCGATGGCCACGTGGTAGAGCACGATCGCGGTGACGTCGTTGAAGAGGCCCTCGCCCTCCAGGATGGAGACCAGGCGGCGCGGCAGTCCGAGCGATCCGGCCACGGCGGTCGCGGCGACCGGGTCGGGCGGGGCGACGAGCGCGCCGAGCGCGACGGCCGCGGCGAGCGGCAGGCCGGGCACGACGGCGTTGGCGACGACGGCGACCGCGGCGGTCGTCACGAAGACCAGCGCCACCGCGAGCAGGAAGATCGGCCGCAGATTGGCCGCGAACTGCCGCCAGGACGTGCGCTGCACCGAGGCGTACAGCAGCGGCGGCAGCACCAGCGGCAGGATGTACTCGGGCGGCACGTCGACGTTGGGCACGAACGGCAGCAGGGCGAGCACGATCCCGCCGAGGGTCATCAGGACCGGCGACGGCAGTCCCAGCCGGTCGCCGAGCGGCACCATGACCACGGCCCCGAGTAGCAGTACGAACAGCAGGGCAAGCTGGTCCACGACGTATACGCTCCGGTGTCGGTCCTACGATCAACGCCTCAAGCCTGCCATGGCCGGTCACATAAACCGCTCAACGCGGCATTGATCACATATCACCGCGCCCCGGAATATCCGGGGCGCGGCGCCGGAACGCCCGCGTGACGCGGTGTCAGGAGCTCTCCGCCCGCACGATGTCCAGCGCCCGCTGAAGGTCCTCGGGGTACGCGCTCTCGAACTCGACCCAGCTCCCGTCGCCGGGGTGCTCGAAGCCGAGCCGCATCGCGTGCAGCCACTGCCGGGTGAGCCCGAGCCGCTTGCCGAGCGTCGGGTCGGCGCCGTACGTGATGTCGCCGACGCACGGGTGCCGGTGCGCCGACATGTGCACGCGGATCTGGTGCGTACGGCCGGTCTCCAGCTTGATGTCGAGGAGGCTGGCGGCCCGGAACGCCTCGATGAGGTCGTAGTGCGTCACGGACGGCTTGCCCTCGGCCGTCACCGCCCACTTGTAGTCGTGGTTCGGGTGCCGCCCGATGGGGGCGTCGATGGTGCCGCTCATCGGGTCCGGGTGGCCCTGCACCAGCGCGTGGTAGCGCTTGTCGACCGTACGCTCCCGGAACTGCTGCTTGAGCAGCGTGTAGGCGCGCTCGGACTTGGCGACCACCATCAGCCCCGAGGTGCCAACGTCGAGGCGGTGCACGATGCCCTGGCGCTCGGCCGCGCCCGAGGTCGCGATGCGGAAGCCGGCGGCGGCGAGCCCGCCGATGACGGTGGTGCCGGTCCAGCCGGGGCTCGGGTGCGCGGCCACCCCGACCGGCTTGACGATCACGACGATGTCGTCGTCGTCGTGCACGATCTCCATGCCCTCCACGGGCTCGGCGACGATCTGCACCGGCGCCGGGGCGCCGGGCATCTCGACCTCCAGCCAGGCGCCGCCGGTCACCCGGTCGGACTTGCCGGCCACCGCGCCGTCGAGCTGGACCTTCCCCCCTGCGGCGAGCTCGGCCGCCTTGGTCCGCGAAAAGCCGAACATGCGGGCGATGGCGGCGTCCACGCGCTCGCCTTCGAGGCCATCGGGTACGGGCAGGGTGCGGATCTCGGGAATCGTGCTCACCCGTCGAGTATGCAGGACGGCGCGGGGCCGTCCGTACGCCCGTACGCGCGCCCGGACACAACCGCCGGGTCCGTCAGTCCTTGTGCACCGTGCCGTCGGGGTCGAGGCCGCGGAAGGAGAGGATCACGATCAGGATGCCGCCGCAGACGATCGCCGAGTCGCCGAGGTTGAAGACCGCGAAGTGCGCGGGCGCGATCCAGTCGACCACACCGCCTTGGAGGCCGCCGGGCGTGCGGAACACCCGGTCGGTGAGGTTGCCGAGCGCGCCGCCGAGCAGCAGGCCCAGCGCGATGGCCCACGGCACGCTGTAGAGCTTGCGGGCGAGCCGCGCGATCACCACGATCACGATCACCGCGATGCAGGTGAAGACGATGGTCATGGCCTCGCCGAAGCTGAAGGCCGCGCCGCGGTTGCGGATCACCTGGAGCTGGAGCCAGGTGCCGATCACGTGGACCGGATCGTGGTGCTCCAGCTTGGCCACCACGGCCAGCTTGCTGACCAGGTCCAGGAGGTAGGCCAAGGGGGCGACCGTCAGCAGCACCCCGATCCGCCGCTTCTTCCCCTTGGGCGGACCCACCTCCTGCGAGGCGCCGTCCCCTTCGGCCTCTCCCGGCGTACCGGTGGTCTGCTCCGCCTCTGTCACCTGAGTCCCTCGACGTCGTCCCGCCCGCCGCTCACCACCGCCCGGTCCGGCGGTGCTGCCCGGCAGCGCGGCGCACTCCTGCGTTCGCTGGGCACCGGGCGCCCCCGCCCGGCTGAGGATGAGCGTACGGCACGCCGCCGGAAGGCGTTCAGCGGCGTTCCTGCCGCTGCTTGCACTCGACGCACAGCATGGCGCGGGGGAACGCCTGCATCCGGGCCTTGCCGATCGGTTTGCCGCAGTTCTCGCAGATCCCGTACGTGCCGGCGTCGAGCCGCTCCAGGGCGCGCTCGGTCTGCTCCAGCATCTCCCGGGCGTTCCCGGCGAGCGCCAGCTCGTGCTCGCGCGTGATGTTCTTGGTGCCGGTGTCGGCCTGGTCGTCGCCCGCGCCGTCGCCGGAGTCGCGCATCAGCCCGGCGATGGCCTCCTCGGAGGCGATCAGTTCGGCGCGCAGCCGCAGCACCTCGCTCCGCAGCTCGTCCCGCGCCTCGGCCACCTCCGCCGGCGACCAGGGGTCCTCCCCCGGCCGTACCGCCAGCTCCCCGGGCTCGGCGGCGGCTGTACGGGCCCCCGGTACCGTCGTCGCGGCCGCTGTCGCGGCCTTGGCAGCCCGTTCCCCACCCGTGGTCTTCTTCGCAGCCACCGTCTTGGCTCCCGTCGTCTTCTTCGCGGGCACCGCCTGTTCGGCCGGTGCGGACCTCTTGGCCGTTCGCTCGCCTGTGGTACCTGCTGCGCTGTTCTTCACGACGGCCTGCCCGGCCGCGCTTTCGCGCGCCGCGGCCGTCTCGGCCGGGGCGTCCTCGGCCGGAGCCTTCTTGGCCACGGCTTTCTTCGCCGGGGCCTTCTTGGCTACGGCCTTCTTCGCCGGGGCTTTCTTGGCGGCGGTCTTCTTCGCCGCGGTCTTCTTGGTTGCCGTCTTCTTCGCGGTGGACTTCTTGGCCGTGGACTTCTTGGCCGTGGACTTCCCGGCCGTCGTCCGCGGGTCCGGCGCCTCCTCCGCGTGCTCGTCCGCATGCTCGTCCACGGGCTTCTCAGCGGCTCGCTCAGCGGCCAGGGCGGCCTTCTTCGCCGTCGCTGCTGCCGTCCTGCCGGCCGGCGCAGTCTTCTTCGCGGCGGTCTTCTTCGCCACCATGGCCGCGGCCCCTTCACATTTTGTGATCTTGCTCGCGAATCGTGCCGGAACGATAAATCGACTCCGGGCACGCGGCAACGGGGCACGCCGCCGGATTCGCCCCGGCTTGCCCGCGAGGCAGACCGGTCTCATCGGTTGTGCCCAGCCCATGGCCCGGTAATCCGGCGGTGTGCACGCCGCGGCCGAGCGCACCGGCCCGCCGGTTCGAGGGGCACGTCGGGCGTATCGGCATTCGGGTCAACCCAGGACCGGCCGGTACCTCAGCCGACGCAGCACGGCGGCCGGCCCGCCCGCTCGCGGCGGAGAACGGGGCGGCGGCGCTCGGTGCGGGCCCGTACACTGGGCGCAGCGAAAGGCGTGGAAGGGACGAGTAGCGCCGCACGCAGCCAAGAGCGACCCGGGGACGGTGCGAGCCCGGGGGTGTGCGCGACGTGAAGATCACCCCGGAGCCGCCGGAAGAACGCCCGCCCCGGCGGGTCAGTAGACCCGGCCTCGCGAACCCCAATGAGGGGGCCCCGGGCACGGCCCGCGGCCAAGGAGGGTGGTACCGCGGGAGCGCGTCAAGCTCTCGTCCCTCCGACGGACAGCGATACGACGTTCCGCCGGAGGAAGAGCCAGATGACCCCGTCGCCGCAGTACCGGCAGGTGCCCGCCCAGGTCGACCTGCCCGCCCTCGAACACGCCGTGCTCGACTTCTGGCGCGAGAACAAGATCTTCGACCGCACCCTCGCCCAGTCCGAGGGCCGCCCCGAATGGGTCTTCTACGAGGGCCCGCCGACCGCCAACGGCATGCCGGGCGCGCACCACATCGAGGCCCGCGTCTTCAAGGACGTCTTCCCCCGCTTCCGCACCATGCAGGGCTACCACGTCGGCCGCAAGGCGGGCTGGGACTGCCACGGCCTGCCGGTGGAGCTGGCCGTCGAGAAGGAACTGGGCTTCAACGGCAAGCAGGACATCGAGGCGTTCGGCATCGCGGAGTTCAACGCGAAGTGCCGCGAGTCGGTGACCCGGCACACCGACGCCTTCGCCGAGCTGACCACGCGCATGGGCTACTGGGCCGACCTCGACAACGCCTACCGCACCATGGACCCGGACTACGTGCAGTCCGTGTGGTGGTCGCTCAAGGAGATCTTCGACAAGGGGCTGCTGGTCCAGGACCACCGGGTCGCCCCCTGGTGCCCGCGCTGCGGCACCGGCCTCTCGGACCACGAGCTGGCGCAGGGGTACGAGACCGTCGTCGACCCGTCGGTCTTCGTCCGCCTCCCGCTGACGTCCGGACCGCTGGCGGGCGGGGCCTCGCTGCTCATCTGGACGACCACCCCCTGGACCCTGGTCTCCAACACCGCCGTCGCCGCCCACCCCGACGTCCGCTACGTCGTGGCGACCGACGGCGAGGAGCGGCTCGTCGTCGCCGAGCCGCTGCTGGAGAAGGCGCTCGGCGAGGGCTGGGAGGCCACCGGGGAGGCGTTCACCGGCCGGGAGATGGCGCGCTGGGCCTACTCCCGCCCGTTCGCCCTCGTCGAGCTGGCCGACGCCAACTTCGTCGTCAACGCCGAGTACGTGACCACCGAGGACGGCACCGGCCTCGTCCACCAGGCCCCGGCCTTCGGCGAGGACGACCTCAAGACCTGCCGCGCGTACGGCCTGCCGGTGGTCAACCCGGTCCGCCCCGACGGCACCTTCGAGGCGGAGCTGCCGCTCGTCGGCGGCCAGTTCTTCAAGAAGGCCGACGAGGCGCTGGTCGAGGACCTCCAGGAGCGCGGCCTGCTCTTCCGGCACGTGCCGTACGAGCACAGCTACCCGCACTGCTGGCGCTGCCACACGGCGCTGCTCTACTACGCGCAGCCGTCCTGGTACATCCGCACCACCGCCGTCAAGGACCGGCTGCTCGAAGAGAACGAGGCGACCAACTGGTTCCCGGACTCGGTCAAGCACGGCCGGTTCGGCGACTGGCTGAACAACAACATCGACTGGGCGCTGTCCCGCAACCGCTACTGGGGCACCCCGCTGCCCATCTGGCGCTGCGAAGAGGGCCACCTCACCTGCGTCGGCTCGCTGGCCGAGCTGACCGAGCTGACCGGCGCCGACCAGTCGGGCCTGGACCCGCACCGCCCGTACATCGACGCGGTCACGTTCGGCTGCACGGCCGAGGGCTGCGCGCTGGAGGCGGTCCGGGTCCCCGAGGTCATCGACGCCTGGTACGACTCGGGTTCGATGCCGTTCGCGCAGTGGGGCTACCCGTACAAGAACAAAGACGTCTTCGAGAAGCGGTACCCGGCGCAGTTCATCTCCGAGGCCATCGACCAGACCCGCGGCTGGTTCTACACCCTGATGGCCGTCGGCACCCTGGTCTTCGACAAGTCGTCGTACGAGAACGTGGTCTGCCTGGGCCACATCCTCGCCGAGGACGGCCGGAAGATGTCCAAGCACCTGGGCAACATCCTCCAGCCGATCCCGCTGATGGACCAGCACGGCGCGGACGCGGTCCGCTGGTTCATGGCGGCCGGCGGCTCCCCGTGGGCCGCGCGCCGGGTCGGGCACAGCACGATCCAGGAGGTCGTCCGCAAGACGCTCCTGACGTACTGGAACACGGTCGCCTTCCAGGCGCTGTACGCCCGTACGTCCTCCTGGGCGCCGTCCGCCGCCGACCCGGCCCCGGCCGACCGGCCGCTGCTGGACCGCTGGCTGCTCGGCGAGTTGAACGCGCTGGTCGCCGAGGTCACGGCGGCCCTGGAGGGCTTCGACACCCAGCGCGCCGGCAAGCTGCTGTCCTCGTTCGTCGACGATCTCTCCAACTGGTACGTGCGCCGCTCCCGCCGCCGCTTCTGGCAGGGCGACCCGGCCGCGCTGCGCACGCTGCACGAGACGGTGGAGACGGTCACCCGGCTCATGGCGCCGCTCACCCCGTTCATCACCGAGCGGGTGTGGCAGGACCTCGTCGTTCCGGTGGCGCCGGACGCGCCCGACTCGGTGCACCTCTCCAGCTGGCCGGTCGCGGACGAGAAGCTGATCGACCCGACGCTCTCCGAGCGGATGCTGCTGGTGCGCCGGCTGGTGGAGCTGGGCCGCGCGACCCGCGCGGAGTCCGGCGTGAAGACGCGCCAGCCGCTGTCGCGGGCGCTGGTCGCGGCGTCGGGCTTCGAGGCCCTGTCGGACGAACTGCGCGCCCAGATCACGGAGGAGCTGAACGTCTCCTCGCTGGCCTCGCTCTCCGAGGTGGGCGGTTCGCTCGTCGACACCACCGCCAAGGCCAACTTCCGCGCGCTGGGCAAGCGGTTCGGCAAGGGCGTCCAGGCGGTGGCGAAGGCCGTCGCCGAGGCGGACGCCGCCGCCCTGTCGCTGGCCCTGCGCGAGGGCACGGCCTCCGTGGAGGTCGACGGCGAGCGGGTGACGCTCGCCCCGGACGAGGTCATCATCACCGAAACGCCCCGCGAGGGCTGGTCGGTGGCCTCCGACTCGGGCGCCACCGTCGCCCTCGATCTGGAGATCACCCCGGAACTGCGCCGCGCGGGCCTGGCCCGGGACGCGATCCGGCTGATCCAGGAGGCCCGTAAGAACAGCGGCTTGGACGTCGCCGACCGCATCGTGGTCCGCTGGGACGCGGCGAACGCCGAGACGTCCGAGGCACTGGCCGAGCACACCGAGCTGATCTCCGACGAGGTGCTGGCCGACGAATTCGCCCAGGCCGAGGCCGACGCCTCGTTCGGCGACCCGTTCACGGACGAGCCCCTGTCCCTGACCTTCCGGCTGCGCAAGGCGTGACAATCGCGGCGTAGAGAAGCCGGGCGGGCTCGAACTCCGAGCCCGCCCGGCTTTTTGACGCCTATACGTGCTGTCAGTGAACGCGAAACGGGCCGGGCCCCTGGGATGTCCCAGGGGCCCGGCCCGTAGATACCGCCGAAGGCTACGCGCTGAGCGCGGCGCGACCGGTCAGTTGTCGTCCTCGTCGATCAGGAAGCCCCGCATCGGCGACGGCGCCTGCTGCATGGGCTGCTGCCCCTGCGGCCGGACCGGTGCCATCGGCTGGGTCATCGCCGGGGACATCTGCTGCTGGCCGCCGTAGGACGGCGCACCGCCGGAGGGGCCGCCGTGGCCGCCCATGGACGGGTTGCCGCCCATGGAGTGCGAGCCCATGCCCGCGCCGGCACCCGCCATCGAGGGGGACGGCGGCAGCGAGGCGGTCGCCGGGGTCCGCGGCGGGGCCAGCGAGTCGTCGGCCTGGTTCTCCAACTGGCGCAGCTGGCTCTCCAGGTAGGACTTGAGCCGGGTGCGGTACTCGCGCTCGAAGCCGCGCAGGTCCTCGACCTTGCGCTCCAGCGTGGCGCGAGCGGACTCCAGCGAGCCCATCGCGACGCGGTGCTTCTCCTGCGCGTCCCGCTCCAGCGCGTCGGCCTTGGCGCGGGCGTCCCGCTCCAGACCCTCGGCACGGCTGCGCGCCTCACCGACGATCTTGTTGGCCTCGGACCGGGCCTCCGCGATGGCCTGATCGGCCGTCTGCTGCGCGAGCGAGAGCACGCGGGCCGCGCTGTCGCCGCCCGGACCCTGGCCCGGCTGCGGCAGCTGGGGGCCGGGGCCGCCCATCGGACCGTTCTGGCCCATGCCGTTCGGGTTCATGCCGTTCTGACCCATGGGACCGCCGAGCGGGCCGCCCATCGGGCCGTTCTGACCCATCGGGCCGGGACCGTGCGGACCCTGCGGGCCGGGTCCGTGGCCGCCGGGGCCGGGGGGCAGCTGCGGGGCGCCGCCGGGCAGCTGAGGGGGGCCGCCCATCTGCTGCTGCTGTTGTTGCTGTTGCTGTTGTTGCTGCTGCTGTTGCTGGGGCGGCACAGGCTGCGGACCGGATATGGCGGCGGGCACCGGGGCGCCCGGCCGCTGGTCCTGCGGCTCCTGCTGCTTGCGCATCCCCTGCTGCTGGTTCTGCGCGGCGGCCCGAGTGGCCGCGGCCAGCTTGGCTCGCAGGTCCTCGTTCTCGCGGAGGAGGCGGGTCAGTTCGGCTTCGACCTCGTCGAGGAAGGCATCGACCTCGTCCTCGTCATAGCCTTCTCGGAGACGGACGGTCGTGAACTGTTTGTTCCGTACGTCCTCGGGGGTCAACGGCATCTCTTCTTCACCTCAACGTAGTCGTCGGCAATCGGCAAGAACGTATGTGACATCGCGCTCACACCCAGCTCACCGCGGTGATCAGGATGTAGACGATGATCATCAGTACGAAGAAGGACAGGTCGAGCGCCACGCCCCCGAGACGCAGCGGCGGAATGAACCGCCGCAGAAGCTTGAGTGGCGGATCAGTGACAGTGTAGGTGGCCTCCAGAACGACCACCATCGCCTTGCCGGGTTGCCATGAGCGGGCGAACTGGAAGACGTAGTCCATCACCAGCCGGAAGATCAGCACGATGAGGAAGCAATACAGCGCGATGTAGACCACCTGTAGTGCGATGCCCATCTCGCGCGTCCCTCTCCCCTTGCTCGTACCAGGCCAGTTGGCCGTTACTCACGGTCTTGCCGGTGTTGCGTCTCAGCTCTGGTTGAAGAACCCGCCCTCTGCGATGCGGGCCTTGTCCTCCGCCGTGACATCGACGTTAGCAGGAGACAGCAGGAACACCTTCTGCGTCACCCGCTCGATGCTGCCGTGCAGTCCGAAGACCAGACCGGCGGCAAAGTCGACAAGTCGCTTCGCGTCCGTGTCGTCCATCTCGGTCAGGTTCATGATCACCGGAGTGCCCTCGCGGAAGTGTTCCCCGATGGTACGGGCCTCGTTGTAGGTCCGCGGGTGCAGTGTGGTGATGCGGTACGGCTCCCGCTCGGACACAACCTTGGGCATGATCACCGGTGCGTTCTTCTCCAGAGACTGACGTTCGGGTGTGATGGACGCCACGGGGGCGATTCGCGCGGGTCGTCCGCTTTCCGCTACGAGCGGAGCAGGCTCCCGCTGCGCCGGCGGGTGCGCGACTCGCACCGGTTCGTCCTGTTGCGTCTGTTGGGGCTGCTGTTGCCTTCGAGCCCGGTCGGGCTCCGGCTCTGGTTCGAACTCGTCATCGGGGTCGAACCCCGGGCCGTCGTACCCATCGTCCTCCACGAGGCCGAGGTAGACCGCCATCTTGCGCATCGCGCCGGCCATGCTCCGCATCCTCCGCTCTGTGGTGGATCGGCTCCGTCACCGGTCGCCCTGGATCCACTCGGCCTGCCCGCCCTTTGGCGGAAATGACCATATTTTGTGCTGTGGTCCGACCTGCTTGGCGACGTTACCTGAGCCTGGGTCGGACTCCGAGTACCGCAGTGCCGACGCGTACATGTGTCGCCCCCGCCGCCACTGCGTCCTCAAGGTCCGCGCTCATACCTGCCGACACCATGTTCGCAGCCGGATGAGATATGCGCAGGCCCGTTGCGATTTCCGTCAACCGCTCGAACGCCGCGCGCTGCCTGCCGGCATACGTTCCGGCCAGCGGAGCCACCGTCATGACCCCGTCCAGCCGGAGCCCTTCGGCCGCCGCGACGGCGTCCGCCAGCGCCTCGACGCCGTCCGGCGCGATCCCGCCGCGCTCCCCGCGCTCGCCCGACTCCGCGTCGAGGGCCACCTGGACGAGCACGCCGACCTCCCGGCCGGCCCGCACCGCCCCGGCGGAGAGTGCCGAGACCAGCTTGGGCCGGTCGACGGACTGCACCACATCGGCGTAACTCACCACAGACCGTACCTTGTTCGTCTGCAATTGACCCACAAAGTGCCAGTTGAGGGGCAGATCGGCAGATTCCGCGGCCTTGGGCGCGGCGTCCTGGTCGCGGTTCTCCGCGACGTGACGCACCCCCAGCTCCGCGAGCAGCCGAACGTCGCTCGCCGGGTAGGTCTTGGTGACCACGATGAGGGTCACTTCTTCACGCTTGCGGCCGGCGGCGGCACAGGCGGCGGAGATACGTTCCTCCACCCGTGCCAGGTTCTCGGCCAGTTCATTCCTACGATCCGTCACAGCTCAGCCGTCCAACCAGACATAGCTCGCGAGCCGCCCGGTCGTGCGCTCGCGCCGGTAGGAGAAGTGGTCCGCCGACTCCAACGTACAGACGTTCGACCGAACGCTGATGTCGACACCGAGGCGGGCGAGTTGAGCGCGTACGCCCGCCGTCACATCCACGGCCGGGGTCGACCACGAGGTGGTGGACCACGCCTCGGGCACGTCCTCGGCGACCTCGGCGCGCATCGCCTCCGGCACCTCGTAGCAGCGGCCGCACACCGAGGGCCCGAGGTGGCCGACGATCCGCGCGGGCTCGGCGCCCTGCCGGACCATCTCCGCCACGAGCGCCGGCACCACCCCGGCCACCAGCCCCGGCCGCCCCGCGTGCGCGGCGCCCGCGACCCCGGCGTAGGGGTCGGCGAGCAGCACCGGAGCGCAGTCGGCGGTCAGGACGGCGAGCGCGAGGGAGCGACGGGTGGTCACCACCGCGTCCACGGCAGGAGGTTCGGCGTCCCATGGCCCGTCGACCACGGCCACGTCGCGGCCGTGCACCTGGTTCATCCAGACGACCGCCGCCGGGTCGAGGCCCAGCGCGCCGGCGGCCAGCGAGCGGTTGGCCCGTACGGCCGCGGGGTCGTCGCCGACCGCGCCGCCGAGGTTGAGCGTGTCATACGGAGCGGCGCTCACCCCGCCCCACCGGTCGGTGAAAGCGAAGTGCGCGCCGCTGTCGTCGTGCTGTTGCCCTATCACTTCAGGCAGTTCACTTGAGGAAGTCGGGAACGTCCAGTTCCTCGGCCGTGCTGTCCTGGTACGGACGGGCCGGCGGGACCTGCGGCGAACTGATCGGGGGCGGCGGGACCTCGGAGACCGGGGTCGGGTCGGCCTGGGCAGGCTCCTCCTCGCGCGGGGCCGTCACGCTGCCGAGGCCCCCGAAGGACGGGCGGGCCGGCTCGGCCGGGCGGCTCGGGGCCGGGGCGGGAGCGCCCTCCTCCCGGCTGCCGTAGGTGGAGCCGAGCACCTTCTCGCGGTTGCCCTTCGGCGGCGGCTGGCCGCCGTCGAAGCCCGCCGCGATGACGGTGACGCGGACCTCGTCGCCGAGCGCGTCGTCGATGACCGCGCCGAAGATGATGTTGGCCTCGGGGTGCGCCGCCTCGCTCACCAACTGCGCGGCCTCGTTGATCTCGAAGAGGCCGAGGTCGCTGCCGCCGGAGATGGAGAGCAGCACCCCGCGGGCGCCGTCGATGGACGCCTCCAGCAGCGGGGAGGAGATGGCCATTTCGGCGGCGGCCACCGCGCGGTCGTCGCCGCGCGCCGAGCCGATGCCCATGAGGGCCGAGCCGGCCTCGGACATGACGGACTTGACGTCCGCGAAGTCGAGGTTGATCAGGCCCGGGGTGGTGATGAGGTCGGTGATGCCCTGGACGCCGGAGAGCAGTACCTGGTCCGCGGACTTGAACGCGTCGAGCACGCTCACCTGGCGGTCCGAGATCGACAGCAGCCGGTCGTTGGGGATGACGATCAGGGTGTCGACGTTCTCCCGCAGGCCGGCGATGCCGTCCTCGGCCTGGTTGGCGCGCCGGCGGCCCTCGAAGGTGAACGGCCGGGTGACCACACCGATCGTCAGGGCGCCCAGCGAGCGGGCGATGTCGGCGACGACGGGCGCGCCGCCCGTGCCGGTGCCGCCACCCTCACCCGCGGTGACGAAGACCATGTCGGCCCCCTTGAGGACCTCCTCGATCTCCTCGCGGTGGTCCTCGGCCGCCTTGCGGCCGACGTCGGGGTTGGCGCCGGCGCCGAGGCCGCGGGTGAGCTCCCGGCCGACGTCGAGCTTGACGTCGGCGTCGCTCATCAGCAGGGCCTGCGCATCGGTGTTGATCGCGATGAACTCGACGCCCTTGAGACCGACCTCGATCATCCGGTTGATGGCGTTCACGCCACCGCCGCCGATTCCGACGACCTTGATGACTGCGAGGTAGTTCTGCGGTGCTGCCACGTCGAAGGCCTCTCGCCTCGAGTTACGTATGCCTGGGGGACGGTTCTGAATGCCGACCCGAACCCTAACGTTGAAGTTTAGGGTTACCGGTGTCACTGTTCCGTGGGTTCTCCGAACAGGACACTAAGTCGACAAGTGGCGCACGTTCAATGAACACGCCGAACCTCCCGTTTTTCTTTTCACCCTATGTGATCACCCATAGCCCTAGCCAACCAGGGTGCTGGCCTGCTGCGATGTGCGTCAACTTCCGGACACCGCGGGCGAGCTGGGGGCACTTACGTCGAAATGGTCCGCTCCATGGGCCGCTTTCATCAGCGCGGTGAGCGTCCGGGCCTTCTCCGCCCCCCGCTCACCACTCCCCCACACGACCTCCCGATCACCCGTCAGCTCCAGGGTGATGGAGTCGTACGAGCGTACGCGGATGGTCCGGGTCTCCTTGCGGACCGCGGCGGGCAGCTCGGCCGCCACCCGGACGGCCTCCTTCCGGAGCCGGTCCGGGCCGAACCGCCGCAGGCTCGACGCGGTCGGCCCGTTGGCCTTCCCGGGTTCCACCGCCAGAAATGGGACACCTCGCGGCGGCTTGTCCACTGTGGCGAAACGCACGCCCCCGGCATCGACTTCGACGAACTTCGCACCCTGCTTGATGAGGGCTTCGGGCCGCCGCTCGGTCACTTTCAGGCTGATTCCGTGCGGCCAGGACCGTTCGACACGCACGGTGTCGATGCGCGGCAGCTTCGCCCGCAGCCGTGCCGCGACGGCGTCCGTGTCCACGGAGACGAGGGGCGCGCCGAGCGGGACGCGCGCCGCGTCGCGCACCTCACCGCGGGTCAGCACCTCGGTGCCGCCGACCTTCACCTGCGTCGCGCGCAGCCAGTCGGAACCGTACAGCGCCCAGACGGCGGCGCCGCCGACCAGCACGGCGGCGACGGCGGAGAGGATCAGGGTGCGGCGGCTCGGCAGCCGGCGGCCGCCGCGCCGGGGCGGGCCGGACCCCGACGACTTCTGCTTCTGCTGCGGCCTCGATTTCGGTTTGAGTCCCAGCTTCGTCTGAAGCCGAAGCTTTGACTTAACCCTCTTCGAGTCACCGCGCTGAGCGGTCGTCGGTCCGGCCACGCTCCCCTAGCCTCCTGCTCCTACGGGCCGTTCAGCCCGTTCTGCGTGCGGCGATCGCCTCGTACACCATCCCGACGAGCAGCTCGTCGGCGTCCCGGCGGCCGAACTCCGCGGCGTGCCGCGACATCTCGTACAGCCGGTGCGGGTCGGCGAGCACCGGCAGGACATTGCCCTGCACCCACTCGGGGGTCAGCTCGGCGTCGTCGATCAGCAGCCCGCCGCCCGCCTTGACCAGCGGCTGGGCGTTGAGCCGCTGTTCGCCGTTGCCGATGGGCAGCGGTACGTACACGGCGGGCAGCCCGACGGCGGACAGCTCGGCGACGGTCATCGCGCCCGCGCGGCAGAGCATCATGTCGGCCGCGGCGTACGCGAGGTCCATCCGGTCCACGTACGGTAGCGGGATATAGGGCGGCATACCGGGCATGTTGTCGACATACGGCAGCTCATTCTTCGGGCCGACCGCGTGCAGGATCTGGATGCCCGAGCGCTGGAGCGCCGGCGCGACCGCCTGTACGACCTCGTTCAGCCGCCGCGCGCCCTGCGAGCCGCCGGAGACCAGCAGCGTCGGCAGGTTGGGGTCGAGACCGAAGGCGGCGCGCGCCTCGGCCCGGACCGCGCCCCGGTCCAGGGTGGCGATGGAGCGGCGCAGCGGGATGCCGACATAGCGGGCGCCGCGCAGCTTGCTGTCGGGCGTGGAGACCGCGACGGACGCCGCGTAGCGGGAGCCGATCTTGTTGGCGAGGCCCGGGCGGGCGTTGGCCTCATGGACGATGATCGGCACACCGAGCCGCTTGGCGGCCAGATAGCCGGGCAGCGCCACATAGCCGCCGAACCCGACCACGCAGTCGGCCTTGGTCCGCTCCAGGATCTGCTCGGCCGCCTTGATGGTGCCGCGCAGCCGCCCGGGGACGGTGATCAGCTCGGGGGTCGGCTTGCGGGGCAGCGGCACGGCGGGGATCAGCCCCAGTTCGTAGCCCCGCTCCGGCACGAGCCGGGTCTCCAGGCCCTTCTCCGTGCCGAGCGCCGTGATCCCCACGGTCGGGTCCTGCCTCCGCAGGGCGTCCGCGAGGGCGAGCGCGGGCTCGATGTGGCCGGCGGTCCCCCCACCGGCGAGTACGACATGCACCGAAATTCACCGCTCTCCGGACGGTCGCTTCTTGACGCGCCGTCTCATCGTCTTCATCGCCCCAGCCCGCTTCTTGCTGAAGACAGGCTGCCGCATGGCCAACGCCGCTCGCGCACCGGGCTGCTCGCGCGCGAAGGCGATCAGCAGTCCGATGGCGAACATGGTCGGCAGCAGGGCGGACCCTCCGTAGGAGAACAGCGGGAGCGGGACTCCGGCGATCGGCAGCAGACCGAGCACCGCACCGATGTTGACCATGAACTGCGCCATGATCCAGGTGGTCACGCCTCCCGCGGCATACCTCACGAAGGGGTCCTCCGTGCGTCCGGCCACGCGGATACCCGCATAGCCTAGAGCCGCGAAGAGGGCGAGCACCGACAGCGTCCCCGCCAGCCCCAGTTCCTCGCCGGTGATGGCGAAGATGAAGTCCGTGTGCGGCTCGGGGAGTTCACCCCATTTTTCCACACTCGCGCCCAGTCCGGAACCGAACCATCCGCCGTTGGCCAGCGCGTAGATTCCGTGCACCGCCTGCCAGCACTGGTCGTGCGGGCCGGGGTCGGTCGCGCCGATGCAGGCCAGCCGTCCCATCCGGTTGGCGCTCGTCTTGATGGCGAGCACGGCGAGGGCCCCGGCGACGCCGAGGACGCCCGCGAAGAGCCGGGTGGGGGCGCCCGCCAGCCAGAGCATGCCGAAGAGGACGGCGGTCAGGATGATCGAGGTGCCCATGTCGCCGCCGAGCATGATCAGGCCGAGCAGCAGGAAGGCTACGGGCACCAGCGGCACCAGCAGGTGCTTCCACTGGGTGAGCAGCTTCTTGTCCTGCTTGCGGGCCAGCAGGTCGGCGCCCCACAGGACGAGGGCGAGCTTGGCGAACTCGCTGGGCTGGAGCTGGAACGGGCCGCCGAGCGAGAGCCAGTTGGTGTTGCCGTTGATCGTCTGGCCTATCCCGGGCACCTGCACCAGGCAGAGCAGGAAGACGGTGCCGGCCAGCAGCGGGTAGGCGAAGGCGCGGTGCAGCCGCAGCGGCGCGCGGCAGGCCACCACCATCAGCACGCCGCCGAGGACGGCCGCGACCAGCTGCTTGCGGAAGAAGAAGGTGGGCGCCTGGCCGTACTGCAGCGCCTTGATCTGGGAGGCCGAGTAGACCATCACCAGGCCGAGCACGATGATCAGCAGGCTGCCGCCGAGCACGAGGTAATAGGCGGTCAGCGGCCGGTCCCACGCCCGCTTGAGCCGCGTGGGCAGCCCCTTGAGGCCGCCCGTCGCGCTCCGGCGCGGGGGGCGCGGGCCCCCGGCGGCCGGGCTCCGGCGCTGCGGGCCGGCGGCTCTCGCGGTACGGGGTGTCGCCCCGCCGCGCGCCGCCCCCCGCGGCGCCTTGGCGGCAGGCTGGTCGGCCTTCATCTCGTATCCCCTCCAGGGTGCCCGCGCACGGTCC
Source organism: Streptomyces sp. NPDC050610 (assembly GCF_040654875.1). Lineage (NCBI taxonomy): Bacteria > Bacillati > Actinomycetota > Actinomycetes > Kitasatosporales > Streptomycetaceae > Streptomyces > Streptomyces sp. NPDC050610. The sequence continues at coordinate 27,307 of NZ_JBFAIV010000035.1, forward strand.
TCGCGCGGGGACCCGCGGGCTACCGCTCGGTCGCGTCCCGGCCCGTGGCCAGTGCGCGCACCGCGTCCGCGAAGGCGTCGCCGCGCTCGTTGTAGTTGGCGAACATATCCATCGAGGCGCACGCGGGCGCCATGAGGACCGTGTCCCCCGGCCTGGCCAGCCGCTTCGCTTCGCGGACGGCCGCCGCCATCGCACCAGTGTCCGTCCGGTCGAGGTCGACAACCGGGACATCTGCGGCGTGTCGCGCGAGCGCTTCGCCGATCAGGGCGCGGTCGGCGCCCATGAGGACGACGCCGCGCAGCCGGCCGGCCGCCGCGGTGACGAGGCCGTCGAAGGTGGCGCCCTTGGCGAGGCCGCCCGCGATCCAGACGATCGGGTCGTAGGCCGCGAGCGACGCCTCGGCGGCGTGCGTGTTGGTGGCCTTGGAGTCGTCGATGTAGGCGACGCCGTCGACGTCCGCGACGTGTTCGATGCGGTGCGCGTCGGGACGGAAGGCCCGCAGCCCGTCCCGTACGGCCGCGGGCTCGACGCCGAAGGCGCGGGCGAGGGCCGCGGCGGCGAGGGCGTTGGCGATGTTGTGCGGCGCGGGCGGGTCGACGTCGGCGACCTCGGCCAGCTCCTGGGCCTGCTGCTGACGGTTGGTCACGAAGGCCCGGTCGACGAGGATGCCGTCGACGACGCCGAGCTGGGAGGGGGCGGGCGTGCCCAGGGTGAAGCCGACGGCCCGGCAGCCCTCCACCACGTCGGCCTCGCGGACCAGCGCCTCGGTGGCGGGGTCGGCGAGATTGTAGACGCAGGCGACCTCGTTGCCCTCGTAGATCCGGCCCTTGTCGGCGGCGTACGCGGCCATGGAGCCGTGCCAGTCGAGGTGGTCGGGGGCGAGGTTGAGGACGGTGGCGGAGTGCGCCCGTACGCTCGGCGCCCAGTGCAGCTGGTAGCTGGAGAGTTCGACGGCGAGGACGTCGTACGGCTCGTCGGAGAGGACCACGTCGATGAGCGAGACGCCGATGTTGCCGACGGCCGCGGTCCGCAGCCCGGCCGCCTCCAGGATCGACGCCAGCATCCGGACGGTGGTCGTCTTGCCGTTGGTGCCGGTGACGGCGAGCCAGGGGGCGGCGTCCGGGCCGCGCAGCCGCCAGGCCAGTTCGACGTCGCCCCAGACGGGGACGCCCGCCTGCTCGGCGGCCGCGAAGAGCGGACTGGCGGGCTTCCAGCCGGGGGTGGTGACCACCAGCTCGGTGCCCTCGGGGAGGGTGTCGCCGTCGCCGAGGCGGACGGTGACGCCCAGCGCCTCCAGTTCGGCGGCCTGGGCGCGCTCGCGCTCGCCGTCGCTGCCGTTGACCGCGGTGACCCGGGCGCCGAGGCCGGCCAGGGCGCGGGCGGCGGGGACGCCGCTCACGCCGAGGCCGGCGACGGTGATGCGCTTGCCGTCCCAGTTCACTTGATGGCCAGCCAGCCGGCGTAGAAGAGGCCGAGTCCGACGGCGACGCACAGCCCCTGGATGATCCAGAAGCGGACCACCACAAGGACTTCGCTCCACCCCTTGAGTTCGAAGTGGTGCTGGAGTGGCGCCATGCGGAAGACGCGCTTCCCGGTGAGCCGGAAGGAGCCGACCTGGATGACCACGGACATGGTGATCAGCACGAAGAGGCCGCCCAGCAGGGCGAGGAGCAGCTCCGTGCGGGAGCAGATCGCGAGTCCGGCGAGCGCGCCGCCGAGCGCGAGGGAGCCGGTGTCGCCCATGAAGATCTTGGCGGGCGAGGTGTTCCACCACAGGAAGCCGAAGCACGAGCCCATCAGGGCCGAGGCGACGACCGCGAGGTCGAGCGGGTCCCTGACCTCGTAGCAGGCGGCGCCCGCGGTCAGCGGGTTGGCGCAGGACTGCCCGTACTGCCAGACGCCGATGAACACGTACGCGCCGAAGACCATCACGGAGGCGCCGGTGGCGAGGCCGTCGAGGCCGTCGGTGAGGTTCACACCGTTCGACATCGCGAGGATCATGAACAGCGCCCAGACCGCGAAGATCACCGGGCCGATGGACCAGCCGAAGTCCTGCACGAAGGAGAGCTTCGTGGAGGCCGGGGTCGCGCCGCGGGCGTCCTGGAACTGGAGCGCCAGGACGGCGAAGGCGATGCCGACGATCAGCTGGCCCGCCATCTTCGCCCTGGCCCGCAGGCCCAGGCTCCGCTGCTTGACGATCTTGATGTAGTCGTCCAGGAAGCCGACCAGGCCCATGCCCGCCGTGAGGAACAGCACCAGCAGGCCGGAGGGGGTCGGCCCGCCCCCGGTGAAGACCTTCGTCAGCGCGTACGCGATGAGCGTGGCGAGGATGAAGGCGATGCCGCCCATGGTGGGCGTGCCGCGCTTGCTGTGGTGCTCGCGCGGCCCGTCGTCGCGGATGAACTGGCCGTAGCCCTTGCGGGCCAGGAACTTGATCAGCAGCGGGGTGCCGATGAGGGTCAGCAGAAGACCGATGACTCCCGCGAAGAGGATCTGCTTCATGACCCGGCGACCTCGCCCTCGCCGGCCGTCAACGCCTCGCCCAGCCGCTCCAGCCCCACCGACCTGGACGCCTTCACCAGCACGACGTCACCCGGGCGCAGCTCTCTGCGCAACAGGTCGATCGCCGCCTGCGCGTCGGACACGTGCACCGACTCCTCACCCCACGAACCCTCGTTATAGGCGCCCATTCGCAGCCAGGCCGCTTCCCTGCCGCCGACTGCCACGAGCTTGCTGACGTTGAGCCGGACGGCCAGCCGCCCGACCGCGTCGTGCTCGGCGAGCGACTCCTCGCCGAGCTCGGCCATCTGACCGAGTACGGCCCACGTACGGCCCCCCGCTGCCGAAGCGGCTCCGCCCATGGCGACGAGCGCGCGCAGTGCCGCTCGCATGGATTCGGGGTTCGCGTTGTAGGCGTCGTTGACGATCGTCACGCCGTCCGCGCGCTCGGTGACCTCCATCCGCCAGCGGGAGAGCTGGCCCGCCTCGGAGAGCGCCCTGGCGATCTCGTCTGCGGGCATGCCCAACTCATGGGCGACGGCGGCCGCGGCGAGCGCGTTCGACACGTGGTGCTCACCGTACAGCCGCATGGTCACGGGCCCGCACCCGGTGGGTGTGTGAAGCGTGAAGGCGGGCCTGCCGTCCTCGGTGAGCCGGACGCCCTCGGCGCGTACGTCCGCGTCCTGCGCCTCGCCGAAGAGGACCGTACGGGCCTTGGTGCGTGCGCCCATGGCGCGGACCAGCGGGTCGTCGGCGTTGAGCACGGCGATGCCGCCCTCGGCCTCCGTCGGCAGCGCCTCGACCAGCTCGCCCTTGGCCTCGGCGATCTGCTCGCGGCCGCCGAACTCGCCGATGTGCGCGGTGCCGACGTTGAGGACGACGCCGACCCGCGGCGGGGTCAGCTCCGTCAGATAGCGGATGTGGCCGATGGACCGGGCGCCCATCTCCAGCACGAGGTGCCGGGTCGCGGCGTCGGCGCGCAGCGCGGTGAGCGGCAGCCCGATCTCGTTGTTGAACGAGCCGGGCGTCCACACCGTGGGGCCGATCCGCTCCAGGAGCTGGGCGATCAGGTCCTTGGTGCTGGTCTTGCCGACCGATCCGGTGAGCGCGACGAGCGTGGCGCCGAGGCGCCGCGCGACGGCCCGGGCGAGCGCGCCCAGGGCCGCGACGACGTCGTCGACGACGATCGTCGGCACGGCCCGGTCACCGCCCCCGAGGGGGCGGGCGGCCAGTACGACCGCCGCGCCGGCCTCGACGGCGCGCTCGGCGTAATCGTGGCCGTCCACGTGCTCACCGGCGAAGGCGGCGAAGAGCCCGCCCGGCCGTACGTCGCGGGAGTCGATCACGACCGGTCCGGTGACCCGCTGCTCCGGGTCCGGCAGGTCGTACGGCTGCCCGCCGACGATGGCGGTGATCTCGGCGAGGGACAGGTCGATCACCGCGATTCACCCCCGGCCGTTCGAGAGAGCTTCCGGGGTGAGGGTTGTACGCACATGGCGGTCTGTCATCCCTGGTTGATCCGGTGCTTGGGGGCCGCTTCGATGGCCTCGCGCAGAACCTGGCGGTCGTCGAAGGGGCGGACCACTCCGGCGATGTCCTGGCCCTGCTCGTGGCCCTTGCCCAGGATGAGAACGGTGTCGTCGGGGTCGGCGCGGGCGACGGCGGCTGCGATGGCGTCGGCACGCTCCTCCGCGAGGAGGACGGTGCCGCGCTCGTGGGCGGGCACCTCGGCGGCGCCCGCGAGCATGGTGGCGAGGATCGCGAGGGGATCCTCGGAGCGGGGGTTGTCGGAGGTCAGCACGGCGGTGTCGGCGAGCCGGGCCAACGCCGCGCCCATCGGGGCGCGTTTGTGCGGGTCGCGGTCGCCGCCGCAGCCGAGAACGGCGTGAATACGCCCCTTGGTGACCTTGCGCAGGGCTCGCAGAACCGATTCGACGGCATCGGTCTTGTGCGCGTAGTCGACGACGGCGAGATAGGGCTGGCCGGCGTCGACCCGGTCCAGCCGGCCGGGTACGCCGGGGACGGCGGCGACGCCGTCGGCGGCGGTCTGCGGGTCGATCCCGGCGACGGCGAGCGTGGTGATCGCGGCGAGCGCGTTGGCGACGTTGAACGTGCCGGGCAGCGGCGACGCGGCCCGTACCCGCTGACCGTCCGGGCCGAGCACGGTGAAGATCGAACCGTGCGGGCCGATCTCGACCGCGTCCGCCCGCCAGTCGGCGTCGGGGTGGCCCTCGGCCGAGAAGGTGGTGACCGGGACCTCGGACTCGCCGCGGGCGAGCCGCTGGCCGTACTCGTCGTCGAGGTTGACGACGCCGACGCGGCTGCGGGCCGTGGTGAACAGCTGCGCCTTGGCCTGGAAGTAGTCCTCCATCCCCGAGTGGAACTCCATGTGCTCCGGACTCAGGTTGTTGAAGACCGCGACGTCGAAGACGCAGCCGTCGACGCGACCGAGGACCAGGGCGTGGCTGGAGACCTCCATGGCGACCGAGCGGACGCCGCGCTCGCGCATGACGGCGAAGAGCGCCTGGAGGTCGGTGGCCTCGGGCGTGGTGCGCTCGGACTTGATCCGCTCGTCGCCGATGCGGGTCTCCACCGTGCCGATCAGGCCGGTGAGTCCGCCGTCGCCGCGCTCGGCGGCGGCCTTGAGGCCGCCCTCCATGAGATACGCGGTGGTGGTCTTGCCGGAGGTGCCGGTGATGCCGATCTGGAGCAGGTCGCGGCCGGGCGCGCCGTAGATCGTGGCGGCCAGTGCGCCCATCCGTGCGCGCGGGTTGTCGACGGTGAGCACCGGCAGACCGGTGGCGGCGGCGCGGTCGGCGCCCGTCGGGTCGGTCAGCACGGCGACCGCGCCGAGGCTCGCCGCCTGCGCCGCGAAGTCCGCGCCGTGGAAGCGCGCGCCGGGCAGGGCCGCGTAGACGTCGCCGGGTCGCACCGCCCGCGAGTCGTGGGTGATGCCGGTCGCGGCGCCCCGCGGGGCGTCCGCCTCGGCCGCGACGCCCAGCTGACCGGCCAGCTCCGCGAGGGACACGGGTTGGACCTGGGTGGGGCGGGGCGCTCCCGGGTACGTTTCGGGGGCGTCCTTCTGGGTGGTTTGGAACTGATCAGCTTGGGGCACGGCGGTGAGCGTACCGGGCGCACCCGCTTCGCCGCGAAGTGAGGGGCGCGCCGGGCCGCGGTTCCCCGGCTCGGGGGTGATGGTCGTCACGGCCGGTCCGGCTCACTGACCGGGCTCATACGTCACGGGCAGTCCAGGGGGTTGTTTTCCGGACGGCGGCACCTGCATCGTCTTCAGCGCGAACCGCATGACCTGCTGGTATACCGGCCCGCAGATCTGGCCGCCGAAGTAGCTGCCCTTGGTGGGGTTCTGGATGGCGCAGTAGACCGTGACCCTCGGCTGGTCGGCCGGCGCGAACCCGGCGAACGAGGCCGTATATCCGTGGTAGCGGCCGGTCTTGGGATCCACCCGGTTGGACGTGCCGGTCTTGCCCGCGACGCGGTAGCCGGGGATCTTCGCCTTGCCGCCGGTGCCCCCCTGGTCGTCCACGACGGATTCGAGCATCGTGGCCAGGGTCTTGGCGGCCTTCTCGCTGACCACCCGGTTCTTCTCGGGCGCCGGGGCCGGCTCGAAGCGGCCGTCGGGGCCCTTGGTGCCGCGTACGAGGGTGGGGGTGATGCGCTCCCCGCCGTTGGCGATGGTGGAGTACACGGACGCGCCCTGCACGGCGTTGAGGGAGAGCCCCTGGCCGAAGGGGATCGTGTACTGCTGGGAGGCGCTCCAGTCCTTCGGCTTGGCGAGGATGCCGGGGGTCTCGCCGGGGAAGCCCAGCCCGGTCGGCTGTCCGATGCCGAACTTGTGCAAATAGGAGTAGAGGACCTCGTTGGCCTGCTTCTGGTTCTTGCCGAGCTGCTCGCTGGCGAGGATCGTGCCGATGTTGCTGGACTTGGCGAGCACGCCGTTGAGGGTCAGATGCCAGGTCTCGTGGTCGATGTCGTCGGCGAAGGACCGGTCGGCGCGCGGCAGCCGGTTGGGGACCTCCACCTTGGTGCCCGGGGTGGCGGCGCCCTCGTTGAGCACGGCCGACATGGTCATCAGCTTGCTGACGCTGCCCGGCTCGTACGCGTCCTCCACGGCGGCGTTGCCCATGGCGGAGGCGCTGGCGTGCGCGAGGTCGTTGGGGTTGTAGCCCGGGGCGTTGGCCATGGCCAGGATCTCGCCGGTGCGGGTGTCCTGCACTATGACGTAACCGCGGTCCGCCTTGGACTTCTTCACCTGCTTGGAGATGGCGCTCTGGGCCGCCCACTGGATGTCCCGGTCGATGGTCAGCTCCACGTCGGAGCCGGGCACGGCGGGCTGCTCCTTGACGTCGGCGGTGGGCACCTGGCGGCCGCCCGACTGGGCGTAGACGAGCTTGCCGTTCTTGCCTGCGAGCTGCTTGTCGAGCTTGGCCTCGACTCCGCCGCCGCCCTTGCCCTCGGTGTTGACGAAGCCCAGTATCCCGGCGGCGAGGTCTCCGCCGGGGTAGACGCGTTTGCTGTGCGGTTCGCGGTTGACCCCGGCCAGGACATTGGTGCCCTTGGTCTTCACGGCCTTGTCGGCGAGGGCGGCCTTGAGGTCCTTGATCTGGTTCCAGACCTGCGGGGACTGCTGGCGGGCGAGGACCGCGTACTTGGACTTGGGGTTGGCCGTGAGCTTGTGCTCCAGGTCTTTCTCCGGCTGGCCCAGGATGGGCGCGAGGAGCGTGGCGGCCTGCCGCGCGGCGTCGGGGATCTCGGCCCGGTCCGGCGTCAGCAGGTCCGGGGCGGCCGTGACGTCGTAGGCGTCGATGGTGGTCGCCAGGTCCACGCCGGCCCGGTCGGTGATCGTGCCGCGCTCGGCGGTCAGGGTGACCGGGATGTAGCGGTTGACGTTCGCCTTGGCGGCGTAGGCGCTGGCGTCGACGGCCTGCACCTGGAGGAGGCGGACCACGAACGCGAGGAGGACGAGGGCCATGGCGAGCCCGACGAGCCGCAGCCGGGGGCGCGGGCTGCCGAGCCGGATGGACTGGGGTCCGCCGCGGGGGCGGGTGGGGCGCGAGCCGGGCCGCTTGGCGTTCGGCCGGGCGGCCGCGGGCCGCTGCCGCGGGGGGCCGGGGGCGCGGCGGCGGGGGTCCTTGGGGTCGCTCACGCGTCACCTGCCGGGGGTCGGGGTGGCCTGTACGTCCGTACGGGCCGGGGGCGCGGCGTCGTGGCCGGGGATGGCGTCTGGTGCTGTGGGCGCGCCTGGGGCGGCAGGAGCCTGGAGGGGCGCCGGGGGCTGCGGCTGGACCGGGACCGTGTACGAGACGGGCTCGTCCCCCTCCGGCGCCGGGGACGGCGAGCCATGGACCGTGCCGTCCGGGCCGAGGAAGGCCGGATTGCCGCCGGGCACCATGCCCAGCTCCCGGGCGCGCCGGTCCAGCGCGTCGGGGGCGGAGAGCTTGTCGACGTCCTGTTGCAGCGACTGCTGCTCGTCCGTCAGCTCGGTGGTCTGCTTCTCCAGCCTGCTGAGCTCGAAGGAGCCCTGGTTGAGCGAGGAGTTGAGCACCAGGAGGCCGATCAGCCCGGAGCCGAGCAGCACCACGACGAGCAGCACGAAGGGCGTCCGCTTCGCCCCCGCCGGCCCAGCGGGCAGCAGGCGGCCGAGCCGGCCGCCGGGGCGTCGCGCGGCGGCCGTCACGGGGCTTCCTCGCGGATGCGCTGGGCGGCGCGCAGCCGGGCGGGGGCGGCACGCCGGTTCTCGGCGATCTCCTCCTCGTCCGGCAGCTCCGCGCCGCGCGTGAGCAGCTTGAGGCGGGGCTGGTAGCGCTCGGGCACGACGGGCAGGCCGGGCGGCGCGGTGTTGGCGGCCCCGGCGGCGAAGACCTGCTTGACGATCCGGTCCTCCAGCGACTGGTACGACAGGACGGCGATCCGGCCGCCGACGGCCAGCGCGCCCACCGCTGCCGGAATGGCCTGCTCCACGCTTGCCAGTTCGCCGTTGACCTCGATGCGCAGCGCCTGGAAGGTGCGCTTGGCGGGGTTGCCGCCGGTCCGCTTGGCCGCCTGCGGCAGCGCCTCGCGGATCAGGTCGACGAGGCGGGCGCTGTTGCTGAACGGCTCCTTCTCCCGCTCCCTGACGACCGCGCCGACGATCCGCTTGGCCTGCTTCTCCTCGCCGTACGCGCGCAGGATCCGCACCAGCTCGCCGGGCGGATAGGTGTTGAGGACCTCGGCGGCGCCGATGCCCGTCGTCTGGTCCATGCGCATGTCCAGCGGCGCGTCCTGCGCGTACGCGAAACCGCGGTCGGCCTCGTCCAGCTGCATGGAGGAGACGCCGAGGTCGAAGAGGACGCCCTGGACGCGCGGGATGGCGAGCCGTTCCAGCACGTCGCCGATCTCGTCGTACACGGCGTGCACGAGGGTGGCGCGGTCCCCGTACGGCGCAAGGCGCTCACCTGCGATTTCGAGGGCCGCGGGGTCCCGGTCGAGGGCGACGAGCCGGGCTGCGGGGAAGGTGGAGAGCAGTGCTTCGCTGTGCCCGCCGAGGCCCAGTGTGCAGTCGACGACGACCGCTCCGGGCTCCGCGAGTGCGGGCGCCAGCACGTCGAGACAGCGCTGGAGCATCACCGGAACATGTCGCGCTTCGCTGGCCATGCGCCCTTCTGAAGGGTTCGGCGCGGGTCCGTGCGTGCCGCCGGGTCCCCGCCCGCTCGAAGGGGAAGCGGCCGGTCTGGCGCCGGGGAAGTGACGTCAGGCGACCGGAGCGGGAGGAGGCCGAGCGGTACGTACGCCCCGCGCACGTGGAGTAATCGGTTCCAAGGGGAGCGTCACGCCTCCCACTTCGCGCCACTTTAGTCCACTCGTCCCCTCGGTCAACCAACCGGCCAGCGCGTCCCGCGACCGCCCGCGACGACCGCTCCCACCCGCGTGGCGGCGGGGCGATAGGCCATGTGGGTTACCTCACAGGCATCCGTGCGACACGGGTTTATCGACCCGTACAGAGCCGGGACGACCTGCGGCGGGCTACCTTCGTACACATGTCGATATCCGCGTCTCAGCCGCCGCCCCAGCACGATGGCGGCGCCCCCGCCGAAGGAACAGTCACCGACCGCCTGGTCGAGGCCAACGAACGCTACGCCGCCGCCTTCCGCGACCCGGGCATGGACGCCCGCCCGGTCCTCAAGGTCGCCGTCGTCGCCTGCATGGACGCCCGCCTCGACCTGCACGCCGCGCTCGGCCTGGAGCTCGGCGACTGCCACACCATCCGCAACGCGGGCGGTGTGGTCACCGACGACACCATCCGCTCCCTGACGATCAGCCAGCGCGCGCTGGGCACCCGCTCGGTCGTGCTGATCCACCACACCGGCTGCGGCCTGCTGGGTCTGACCGAGGACTTCCGGCATGATCTTGAGGACGAGGTCGGTCAGCGCCCGTCGTGGGCGGTGGAGGCGTTCAAGGATCTCGACAGCGACGTGCGGCAGTCGATGCAGCGCGTGCGCACCTCGCCGTTCCTGCCGCACACCGAGGATGTCCGGGGCTTCGTCTTCGATGTGACGACGGGTCTGCTCCGCGAGATCGACGGGCAGGGCTGAGGCCGCGAACGGCCGCCCGGCCGCCCGCGGAACCGGCCGCGGCGGAGAGTTATCCACAGGCGGTGACGGGACGCCGCCCGGACGGCGAGAATACGTACGTGGCCCTGCGCTCCGCCGGTGCGGAGCGCAGGGGCCGCGCATGAGGGGTGGGCCGGTCCGTACGGAGGACCAGGGCTTTGAGAACGGGCCGAGGAGGGCCGGGTGACGACCTATGACGAACGAGCGAGCCTCAGCGATCTGACCACCACGGCGGAGCGCATCCGCAGGTCGGTGGAGGGTGTGATCGAGGGCAAGCCGGAGGTCGTACGGCTTTCGCTGACCGTGCTGATGGCCGAGGGCCATCTGCTGATCGAGGACGTGCCGGGGGTGGGCAAGACGATGCTCGCCAAGGCGCTGGCGCGGTCCATCGACTGCTCGGTGCGGCGCATCCAGTTCACGCCGGACCTGCTGCCGTCCGACATCACGGGCGTGAGCGTCTACGACCAGCAGCGGCGGGACTTCGAGTTCAAACCGGGCGCGATCTTCGCCCAGATCGTCATCGGCGACGAGATCAACCGCGCCTCGCCCAAGACCCAGTCGGCGCTGCTGGAGTCGATGGAGGAGCGGCAGGTCACCATCGACGGGCAGACGTACCAGCTGCCGAGCCCCTTCATGGTGGTGGCCACGCAGAACCCCGTCGAGATGGAGGGCACGTACCCGCTGCCGGAGGCACAGCGCGACCGGTTCATGGCGCGGGTGTCGATCGGCTATCCGAGCCCGGAAGCCGAGCTCCAGATGCTGGACGTGCACGGCGGCGCGTCGCCCCTGGACGACCTCCAGCCGGTGGCGCACGCGCACGAGATCATCAAGCTCGTCGACGCGGTCCGCACCGTGCACGTGGCCGACTCCGTGCGGCGGTACGCCGTGGACCTGGTCTCGGCCACCCGGCAGCACCCGGACCTCAGACTCGGGGCGTCGCCGCGCGCGACGCTGCATCTGCTGCGGGCCGCCAAGGCCGCGGCGGCGCTGGACGGCCGGGAGTTCGCGCTCCCCGACGACGTGCAGGCGCTGGCCGTCGCGGTGCTCGCGCACCGGCTGCTGCCGACCGCGCAGGCCCAGCTGAACCGGCGCACGGCCGAGCAGGTCGTGGCCGACATCCTGCAGCGCACTCCGGTGCCCACCGCCGAGCGCCGGGGGGCGCCGCCGATGCCGCCGGCACCCCCGGCGTACGGCGGGCAGCCGCCGGGCTCCCGGCGGCTGTGATGCGGGCCGGGGGGAGTGCGGGGCCCGACGTGCACGCCGGGCCCGACGTGGGCGACGGCGGCGGCCTGCGGTCGGCGCTCGCCGGGCTGACCACGCGCGGCCGGTCGTTCCTGGCCGCGGGCGTGGCCGCCGCGGGGTGCTCGTACGTGCTGGGCCAGTCCGATCTGCTGCGGGTCGGCCTGCTGCTGGCCGTGCTGCCGCTGGTGTGCGTGGGCGTGCTGCACCGCACCCGGCACCGGGTCGCGGGCAGCCGGCGGCTGTCGCCCGCCCGGGTGCCCGCCGCCGCCGAGGCGCGCGTGCACCTGCGGATCGACAACGTCTCGCGGCTGCCCACCGGTCTGCTGATGCTCCAGGACCGGGTGCCGTACGTGCTCGGTCCGCGCCCTCGCTTCGTGCTGGACCGGGTGGAGGCGGGCGGCCGGCGCGAGGTGTCCTACCGGGTCCGCTCGGACCTGCGCGGGCGCTATCCGCTGGGGCCGTTGCAGCTGCGGCTGACCGACCCGTTCGGGATGTGCGAGCTGACCCGCGCGTTCAGCACGTACGACACGCTGACCGTCGTGCCGCGCGTGGAGGCGCTGCCGCCGGTGCGCCTCGCGGGCGAGGCCGCCGGGTACGGCGACGGGCGGCTGCGTTCGGTCGCGCTGGCCGGCGAGGACGACGTCATCCCGCGCGAGTACCGCTACGGCGACGACCTGCGCCGGGTGCACTGGCGCTCCACCGCCCGCTACGGCGAGCTGATGGTGCGCCGCGAGGAGCAGCCGCAGCGGGCCCACTGCACGGTGCTGCTCGACACCCGCGGCATCGCCTTCCAGGGCGCCGGGCCCGACTCGGCCTTCGAGTGGGCGGTCTCCGCCGCCGCCTCGACGGCCGTGCACCTGCTGGAGCGGGGCTTCTCGGTGCGGCTGCTGACGGACACCGGCGACTCGGTCCCGGGCCCCGACGGCATGGGCGGGTACGCGGGCTCCTCCCATGACTCCGCCGACGCGGCGGGACTGGTCCTGGACACCCTGTCGGTGGTGGACCACTCCGAGGGCGAGGGGCTCTCCCCCGCCCACGACGCGCTGCGGGGCGGCGGCGAGGGGCTGCTGGTCGCGTTCTTCGGCGACCTCGACGAGGAGCAGGCCGCGCTGGCCGGGCGGATGCGGCAGCGCAGCGGCGCGGCGGTCGCCTTCCTCCTCGACTCGCCGTCCTGGGCGCGGGACGTGCGCGGCGGCGACGCCGAGGGCCTGGAGGACCGGCTGCGGGTGCTGCGCGAGGCGGGGTGGACGGCGCTGCCCGTGCCGCCGGGGGCGTCGCTGGCCGCGCTGTGGCGCGAGGCGGACCAGCAGCGCGCCCGTACGAACGGGCCCTCGAAGCAAGGCGGCACGACGGCGGGGGGCTGGTCATGAGCGGACGCGCACGGCTCGCGGTGTGCGCGGCGGTGGCGACGCTGGCCTCGTCGTGCGCGCTGCTGCCGCTGGTCGACCACGCGACGTGGTTCCTTCAGGCCGCGCTGCTCCTGCTGATCCAGAGCTCGGTGGGCGCGCTGGCCCGCCGGGTGCCGCTGGCGCGGGCGCTGACCGTGCTGGTGCAGGCGGTCGTCGCACTGCTGCTGCTCACCCTGCTCTTCGCGCAGAGCGAGGCGGTCGGGGGGCTGCTGCCCGGCCCGGACGTCTTCCACGAGTTCGGGCAACTGCTGCGGGAGGGCGCCGACGACGTCGGGCGGTACGCCATACCGGCGCCGACGACCGAGGGCATCAGGCTGCTGCTGGTCGGCGGCGTCCTGCTGGTGGGGCTGGCGGTGGACGCGATCGCCGTCACCTGCCGCAGCGCCGCGCCCGCCGGGCTGCCGCTCCTCGCGCTGTACTCGGTCGCGGCGGGGCTGGCCCAGGGCGGCGCCGACTGGCTGTGGTTCCTGGCGGCGGCCGGCGGCTTCCTGCTGCTGCTCCTCGCCGAGGGGCGGGACCGGCTCTCCCAGTGGGGGCGGGTCTTCGCCGGAGGCGGCGCGCGGCGCCCTACCGGGCCGAGCAGCACCCTGGGCCCGGCGCCGGGCGCGGCCGGCCCCGCCCTCGCCCCGATCCGCACGGGCCGCCGGATCGGCGCGCTGGCGCTGGGCATCGCGCTGGCGGTGCCGGCGGTGCTGCCGACGATGGACGACGGCCTGCTGGGGTCGCGGGGGGCCGGCGGCGGGCAGGAGTCCGACGGCGGGACGATCTCGGCGGTGAATCCGCTGGTCTCGCTCCAGAACAGCCTCAACCAGCCCGAGAACCACGAGGTGCTGCGGTACCGCACGTCGACCAGCGACACCCAGAACATGTATCTGCGGATCGTGGCCCTGGACCAGTTCGACGGCTCGTCCTGGAAGGCGTCGGAGCGGCACATCACCGACGTGCCGGACCCGCTGCCCACTCCGTCCGGGCTCGCTCCCGAGGTGCGTACGGACACCGTCAACACCTCCGTCGTGGCCTCCGAGACCTACGGCCAGACCTATCTGCCGCTCCCCTACCCGGCCACCCGGGTGTCGGTCGGCGGGCGCTGGCGGTTCGAACCCGAGGGGCGGACCCTGGTCGGCGATCACGGGCAGACCACGCGGGGCTCGCGCTACCAGGTGTCGAGCCTGCTGGTGGAGCCGACGAGCGCCCAGCTGGCGGCGGCGCCCGCGCCGTCGAAGCGGTTCCTGGACGAGTACACGAAGGTGCCGGACTCGCTGCCGTCGGTGGTCCGCGACCAGGCGAAGAAGGTGACGGCGGGGGCCACGACCGCGTACGCGCGGGCCGTGAAGCTCCAGGACTGGTTCTCCACGACCGGCGGCTTCCGGTACAACACCGAGGTGCGGTCGGGCAGCGGCAGCAGCGCCATAGCCAAGTTCCTCCACGACAAGGAGGGATTCTGCGTCCACTTCTCGTTCTCGATGGCGGCGATGGCGCGGACGCTGGGCATTCCGGCGCGGGTCGCGGTCGGCTTCACGCCGGGGACCCCGCAGGTCGACGGCACCATGTCGGTCGGCTCCAAGGACGCGCACGCGTGGCCCGAGCTGTACTTCGAGGGGGTCGGCTGGACCCGGTTCGAGCCCACGCCCAGCCGGGGCTCGCAGCCCGAGTACACGATCGCGCAGGCGCCGTCCGGCGCGGACCCCGGCACCCCGACCACGGCGCCCAGCCGCTCCGCGGCCCCGTCGGCGGGGGCGTCGGCCTCCCAGAGCTGCGACCCGCAGGCCAAGCGGCTCGGGGAGTGCGGAGCCGCGGCGCAGCAGGCGAGCGGCGGCTCCGGCGACGGCGGCCGGTCGACGACCGCGATCGTGGCCGGCTCCGCGGGCCTGCTGGTGCTGCTGGCGCTGGCCCTTCCGATGCTGTGGCGCACCCGGGTACGGGCCCGGCGGCTCGGCGAGTCCGGCGGGCGCACCCCGCAGGACGGCGCGAGCCGGACGCTCGCGGCCTGGCAGGAGCTCATCGACTCCGGCTGGGACTACGGCGTGCCCCCGGACGAGTCGCAGACCCCGCGGAAGGCCGCGGCCCGGATCGTACGGCTCGGCGGGCTGGACGCCGACGCGGCCGAGGCCGCGCACCGGGTGGCCGCGGCGGTCGAGCAAGTGCTCTACGCGCCGCACCCGCGGCCGGTGAGCGGACTGGCGGGCGATGTGCAGCGGGTACGGGCCGGGCTACGGACCTCGGCCGGGCGGACCGGCCGGCTGCGAGGCCTGCTGGCGCCGCGCTCGACCGTCCGCGTCGTGTGGTCGCTCTCGCAGCGGTGGACGGCCGCGGTCGCCCGGCTCCGCGCCGGACGCCTCGCAGCGCTCACCCGCCGGGCGACGACGGCGCTGCGCTTCTCACGGCAACGGGCGTGACAGCAGCGGGCGCAACGACGGCTGGCCGCCGCGACGGCCAGCCGTAAGAACGGCCGACGCACGAGCCGGCGTGCGCGGGGCGGTTCTTCCTCACGTCCGTGGAAGAGCCGCCGCGCCGGTCGGGCGCGTGCGCGGGCGCACGCGCGGCCGCCTTTCACGGGCTTCCGGGAGAGCAGCCGTCCGGTACCGGCCGCCCAAGGGGCCCACGGCCACCCGCGGGCCAGCCGCACCGGCCGCTCGCCCGTCGAGCCCCACGACGCGCTCGCGCCTCGTCAGTCCACCGCAGACCTACCGCAGACCTATCGCGGCCCGCTGTGCCCCTGTCTCGCAGCTCAGCGGCCCCGCCGGGACAAGCCCTCCAACCGGCCGGGCGGTCCTTCCCCTTCCCTCCCCCAGCCGGAGCAACGCGCGGGCGCGGCCCAGGACCGGGGTCCTGGGCCGCGCCCGGCTGGCAGATGTCGGGGCTCAGTGGCCCTGTTCGTCGCGGCGGCGCTGCCAGCGCTCTTCGATGCGCCCCATCACGGACCGGCGCTGACGAGGCTGGCGGCGGGCGGTGGCAGGGCCGCCCGAGGCACCCGCGGTGCCCGCGGCGCGCTGCTCGCCCGGTTTCGGCGCCTTGCGCCATCCCGTGACCGCGAGCACCGCGCACCCCAGCATGACGAGGAAGCCCACCACGCTGATCCAGATCTGCTGGGCGACCATTCCGGCCATGAGGAGCACGATGCCCACCAGAAAACCCGCTACCGCCTGGTAGACCCGTCGCCGGGTATACGTGCGCAGGCCACTGCCCTCAAGCGCTATCGCGAATTTGGGATCTTCGGCGTACAGCGCTCGCTCCATCTGCTCGAGCATGCGCTGCTCGTGCTCCGAGAGCGGCACGGAGTCCTCCTACTCGTCGGTCGCGGGGGGCGACCGGGGTGCGACCCTTTCAGGATAGGCAGGGAATCGCCCCCGTGATACCCGCCCCTCTGCGCCAATTACCCACCGTTGCCGGTGTGACAATCGAAGCTGTCGGAACGTGCATTCCCCACCCGCCGATCCGCCATGCCGGACGGTGTACCCCGATCATACGGGGCGAAGCGGCTGATCGGGTGGCCTGCGGCGGATGGTGTGCGGTCAGCCTCGCTCGGCGAGTACGTGCAGCTGGGTGGCGACGGAGTGGAAGGCCGGGAGCTCGGCTACCGCCGCTTCGAGCCGCAGCAGGGCCTCCATCGCGCCGGGCTCGGTGTCGACCAGCACGCCGGGTACCAGATCGGCGAAGACGCGTACGCCGTGTATGGCGCCGACCTCCAGCCCGGCCTCGCCGATCAGCGCGGAGAGGGTCTCGGCGGTGAAGCGGTGCGGCACGGGGTCGCCGTCGCCCCAGCGGCCGGCCGGGTCGGTGAGCGCCTGCCGGGCCTCGGTGAAGTGGCCGGCGAGGGCGCGGGCGAGCACCGCGCCGCCCAGTCCGGCGGCGAGCAGGCTGAGGGTGCCGGCGGGGCGGAGGGCGTCGACGACGTTGCGCAGGTCCTCGGCGGGGTCGTCCACGTACTCCAGGACGCCGTGGCACAGGACCGCGTCGTAGCCGCCGCGCTCGACGACGTCGAACAGGCCGTGGACGTCGCCCTGGACGCCGCGCACCCGCTCGGCGACTCCGGCCTCGGCGGCCCGGCGCTCCAGCGCGAAGAGCGCGTTGGGGCTGGGGTCGACGACGGTGACGCGGTGGCCGAGCCGGGCGACGGGCACGGCGAAGTTGCCGGTGCCGCCGCCGGTGTCCAGCACGTCGAGGGCGCCCGTCGCACCGCTCCCGGCGGTCTTGCCCCTGCGATCCAAGGCGTCTTCGAGGACGTCCCAGACCACGGCGGTACGGAGGGACGCCCGGGGGCGCTGCGGGTCTGACACGGCGGGTGGCTCCTCGGCGCGGTGTCGCCGCCGCCTCGGCGGCGGCGACTGGACGGTACGGAATGGACGAATTCACTGACGTCGGCGTCGCGCCCAGCCTATTGCCTACGGCGGGCCCGGCCCCTCCCGCCCCGCATGCTCCGACGCGCCCTCGGGAGGCGGCGCGGGCGCTCAGCCCGCCTTGTCCCGCGCTTCCGCCGCCTGCCGGGGCAGAGCGGGCTGGATCACCAGCATCCGCTCCACCAGGCGCAGGAACACGGCGGCATCGCGCAGCAGGTCGTCGGCGTCGCGGCAGCTCGCCGCGGAGGGTATGCCGGCCTCCGCGCGGGCCCGGCGCGGTGCGCCCGAGGCGAACAGCGCGCTCCATTCGGCCAGTTCCGGCGCGACTTCGGGCAGCACCTCCCAAGCGCTGCGGATGCGCCGCCTGCGCCGCGCCGTCGTCTCGGGCCGGCCGCGGACGGCCAGCACGGCGGCCGCGGTGCGCAGGGCGGCGAGGTGGGCGGTGGCGTAACGCTCGTTGGGGGCTTCGAGGTCGGCGGCCTCAGCCAGTCCCTGGTGGGCCTGGGTGAGGAGGTCGAGCGCGGCGGGCGGGGCCGCGGCGCGGCGCAGCACGGGGTGGACGTCGCTCGCGGTACCGGCCATGACGAACCTCCTGTCGTCGTGTGGCGGCCCGTTGGGTGGTGGCATGACCGCCGTATGTGGCCATCGTGGGGCACACCACTGACAATCGGCCCTGACCTGCACGAACGCCCCTTGAGCCGGACCCAGTTGACGGAGGAAGATCAGAGTGCGGCATACTTTTTGCACTGACCGGTCAGTACGAGGGAGGGCTTGTGAACAGCACCCCGCCCGGGGCGTCGATCACGGCGGAGGGGTTCGGCGCCAAGGGACCGCGCGGCTGGACGTTCCGCGATGTGCGCGTCACCGCCGACCCCGGCTCGCTCGTCGCCGTCGAAGGTCCCTCCGGATCGGGCCGCACCTGCCTCCTGCTCGCGCTCACCGGACGTATGCGCTCCACGGCGGGCCGCGCGGCCGTCGCCGGTCTGGCGCTCCCCCGGCAGTTGCCGGCCGTGCGGCGGATCAGCGCGCTCGCCCACGTGCCGGGGGTCAGTGAGCTCGACCCCGCGCTGACCGTCGCCGAGCATCTGCGGGAACGGGCGCTGCTGCAGCGGCGGTTCGGCGGCTCGCTGCGCGCGCTGCTGCGGCCGCGTGCCGAGCGCGTCGCCGAGGCGCGCGGCGGGATCGACGCGGCGCTGCACGGCGCCGGGCTCGACCCCGCCGCGCTGGTGAAGGGCGAGCGTACGGCCGTACGGGACCTTGAGCGGCTGGAGGCGCTGCGGCTGTCCGTGGCGCTCGCGCTGATCGCCCGGCCGCGCCTGCTGGCGGTCGACGACGCCGATCTGAAGCTCTCGGCCGCGGAGCGCGCCGAGGCGTGGGCGCTGCTGCGTTCCATCGCCGCAGGCGGCACGACCGTGCTCGCGGTGTGCTCCGAGGCCCCGCCGGACGCGGTCGTCGTCTCGACCGCGCCCCGGACGGAGCCGACGGCCGAAGCGGCCGGCGACGAGCACAGACGGTCCGCGGACAGCGGCGACGACGAGGAGGAGGCGTCCGATGCGCTCGCCGAAACTGGCCGCTCTTGAGCTCAAGCGGTTCGGCAGGGGGAGGCTGCCGCGCGCCGCGCTCGCCGCCCTCATGCTGCTGCCGCTGCTGTACGGCGCGCTCTACCTGTGGTCCTTCTGGGACCCGTACGGGCGGCTCGACAAGGTTCCGGTGGCTCTCGTCAACGCCGATCGGGGCGCTTCCGTGGACGGCCGCGAGTTGGCCGCGGGCGACGACATCGTCAAGGGGCTGCGGCACAGCGATTCGTTCGACTGGCACGAGACGAGCGCCGCCGAGGCCCGGAAGGGCGTCGCGGACGGCACGTACTACCTCTCTCTGACGGTGCCCGACGACTTCAGCTCGCAGATCGCCTCCAGCTCCGGGAAGACCCCGGAGACCGGCGCGCTGCGGGTCCGTACGAACGACTCCAACAACTACATCGTCGGGCAGATCTCCCGGACGGTGTTCGCGGAGGTGCGCGCCGCGGCCTCCACCAAGGCGTCCCGGTCGTTCTACGACAAGATCTTCGTCTCGTTCTCCGACCTGCACGGCAAGACCCAGCAGGCCGCGGACGGCGCGGACCGGCTCGGCGACGGCATCGGCCGGGCGAAGCAGGGCGCCGGCGAACTCGCCAAGGGGCTCACCAGCGCGCAGCGCGGCAGCGGCGCCCTCAAGGACGGCGTCACGAAGCTCCATACGGGCGCGGGCACCCTGGACGCCTCGACCGGCACGCTGCACCAGGGCGCCGGACAGGTCGCGGACGGCACCCAGCAGCTCGCGGACCGGGCGAACGGCCTCGCCAAGGACGTCGGGCCCTTCCTCAAGCAGCACGGCGCGGAGATCGGCGACGTCTCGCGGCTGGTGGCCGACGCCTCACGCACGGCGCGCGACGCGCTGCGGAAGCTGCCGGCCGACGCCGCCAAAGCGGCGGCGGATGCCCGTAAGGCTGCCCGGACGCTCAGCGCCGACTACGAGCGGCGCTGCGCGGCCGGTGCGCCCACGCCCGATCCGTCGTGTCCGGCGCTCAAGGCGTCGGTGGCCGCCGCCGGCACGGCGGCGGACGTCGCCGAGGACGTCGACTCCTTCGTGCGGAAGAACACCGCGGGCCTCAAGGAGCTCGGTGACAGCCTGGACGAGTGGCACGGCAAGGCGGTGTGGCTGGCGGACAAAGCGCCGCACCTCGGGGCCGACGTCGACACCGCCGTCTCCAAGATCAACGCTCTCAACAGCGGCGCCCACAAGGTGTCCGACGGCGCCGGGAAGATCCACGCGGGCGCGGGCCGGCTCCACTCGGGGCTGGGCGACGCCGAGGACGGGGCCGCGGACCTCGACGCGGGCATCGGGAAGCTGCACAGCGGTGCGGACACGTTGCGCGGCGGGATGTACAGACTCTCGGACGGCTCCAGCGAGTTGGCCGACGGGCTGCACGACGGTGTCGGGAAGATCCCCGACTACGGCAAGAAGGACCGGGACGCGCGCAGCGAGGTGATGGCCGATCCGGTGAAGCTGGCGTCCCAGGCGATGCACAAGGCGCCCAACTACGGCACCGGGTTCGCCCCGTACTTCATCCCGCTGTCCCTGTGGGTCGGCGCGATGGTGGCCTACATGCTGATCCAGCCGCTCAACCGGCGGGCGCTCGCGGCGGGCGCCGCCGCCTGGCGCATCGGGCTGGCCGGCTGGCTGCCCGTCGCCGCGATCGGGGTGCTCCAGGTGGGCGCGCTCATGGCGGTGCTGCACTGGGGCCTCGGCCTGGAGATGGTGCGGCCGGCGGGCACGCTGGGCTTCCTGCTGCTGGTCACCGCGTGTTTCTGCGCGGTCGTGCAATGGCTCAACGCCCAGTTCGGTCCGGCGGGCCGGATTCTCGTACTGGCGCTGCTGATGCTCCAGTTGACGTCGGCGGGCGGCACCTATCCCGTGCAGACGAGTCCGGGGTTCTTCGGCGCGCTCCATCCCTTCCTGCCGATGAGCTACGTCGTCGACGGGCTGCGCCGGCTGATCACCGGCGGCGGGCTGGGTCCGGTCTGGCAGGCGTGCGCCGTACTGGCCGCGTTCACGGTGGCCGCGCTGGCCCTGACCGCGTGGACGGCCCGCCGCAAACAGGTGTGGTCCGTGAACCGGCTGCACCCGGAGCTGTCCCTGTGACCAGGCATCCCGCGACGCCAGGCAGAATCAGCACCATGGAAAGCAGCGCTGCAGCAATCCGGAGAGCGACGCCCCGGCTCCCGGGCGACACCCGTCGGCAGACCACCCGGCGGAAGCTCTTCGAGGCGGCCGTGACCCTCATCGCCGAGCAGGGGTTCTCCTCCACGACGGTGGACGAGATCGCCGAGCGGGCCGGGGTGGCGAAGGGCACGGTCTACTACAACTTCGCGAGCAAGAGCGTGCTGTTCGAGGAGTTGCTGCGGCACGGCATCGAGTTGCTCAGCTCCTCGCTGCAGCAGGCCGCCGACGAGACGGCGGCCCGCGGCGGGAGCAGGGTCGACGCGCTGGACGCCATGATCCGGGCGGGGCTCGCCTTCATCGTCCGCTACCCCTCGCTCACCCAGCTGTACGTGGCCGAGCTGTGGCGCACCAACCGCGCCTGGCAGTCCACCTTGATGCAGGTGCGGCAGCAGGCGATATCCGTGATCGAGTCCGTACTGCGGGAGGCGGTGGCCGGAGGCGAGCTGAGCAAGGAGATCGACATCCCGCTGACGGCGTCGGCGCTGTTCGGGATGGTGCTGGTGGCCGCGCTGGACTGGCAGTCGTTCCAGCCGGAGCGCTCCCTGGAGGATGTGCACGCGGCCCTGTCCCGGCTGCTCCAGGGGCGGATCAGCGGCAGCCCGCGGTAGCCGGCCCCGG
The DNA here is from genome assembly GCF_040654875.1 of Streptomyces sp. NPDC050610. Lineage (NCBI taxonomy): Bacteria > Bacillati > Actinomycetota > Actinomycetes > Kitasatosporales > Streptomycetaceae > Streptomyces > Streptomyces sp. NPDC050610. The sequence continues at coordinate 48,781 of NZ_JBFAIV010000035.1, forward strand.
GTCCCGGCGGATTCAACCGCTTCAACGCTGTTCCGGCGCGGACCGATCCCCCCTGCGGCCCGCGCCGGAACACGGCGTTCCCCCGTTTCCCCCGTGGAACCCCCGTTCCCGGCAGAGCACCGCGTTTCCCCCGTGGTGCCCCGCCGTTCCTTCCAGGTCGCCCGCCGGTTCCGCCGCCCCGTGTCGGCGGTCTCGGCGCTGCGCCCCTTCCGTGGTCACTACTTTCCCTTCTGTGCAGGTCGGGGCCCATCCGTGCATCTACTCATCTCATCGTCTGAGTATGTGTACTCAGACCTGAGTGCTCACCCTCACGGGCGCCGGTCCGAGCCCGCCGACAGCCGTCGTATGCGGCGGGTACGTCCAGGTACGTCCGGTGCCGGCCGTGCCCGGCGGACGCCGGCGGGTCCCTCGAACGGGCCCGGGCAGCCGTCCCGTCCGGCGGCCGTCCGCGTTGTCAGTGGTGCCGGATAAAGTCACGGGCATGGCAAGGATTGCGGTGATCGGCGCCGGGATGGGCGCGATGGCGGCCGCCGCCAGGCTGGCCGTCGCGGGCCACCGGGTGGCGGTGTACGAGCGCGGGGACACGTACGGCGGCGGCGTGCGCCGCCTCGCCCGGGACGGGTTCGCCTTCGACACCGGGCCGGGGCTGCTGCACCTCCCCGCGGTCTACCGCGATCTCTTCGTCAAGACCGGCAAGGAGTCGCTGGAGCAGAGCGTCGAGCTGTCCCAGGTCGATCCGGCGAGCCGGCACGTCTTCCCGGACGGCACGGTCCTCTCGCTGCCCAACGCCTCGCGGGCGGGCGTCGTACGGGCCTTGGACGAGTCCGTCGGCGGGGGCGCGGGCGAGCGGTGGAGCGATCTGGTCAACCGGGCGCGCGAGGTGTGGGACGCGACGCGCCGGCCGCTGCTGGAGGAGCCGCTGCGGGCCGACTGGCAGGTGCTGGGCCGCGATCCGTATCCGGCGCCCCGCAAGCGCGGGCTGTTCCGGCGGGAGGGCGGCCCGGCCACGCTGACGTCCGTAGCCAGGCGGGAGCTCAAGGACCCGCGCCTCGTCGCCCTCCTGGAGAGCTACGCCCTGGCGTACGGCTTCGACCCCCGCGACGCGCCCGCGAGCGCCACGGCGCTGCCCTATCTGGAGCAGACGTTCGGCAGTTGGTACGTGCGCGGCGGGATGCGGGCGCTGGCCGACGCGCTGTACGAGCGGTGCCGCGCGCGCAAGGTGGAGTTCGCCTTCGGCGCGGAGGTGACGCGGATCGTCGAGAAGGACGGCCGGGCGGCGGGCGTCGAGCTGGCGGACGGGGCCGTCGCGGATGCGGACTCCGTGGTCTGCGGCGTCGATCCGGCGTTCCTGGCGCCGCTGCTCGGCGGGGCGGGCCCCTGGCAGGACGGGGGCGTACGGCCGGGGCCGGAGCCCGAGGGCGGCGGCCGGGGCGTGGGACGGTTCACGGTCTGCCTGGCGGTGCGCGGTGCGCGCCCCGAGTGCGCGGCGCACCGGACAGTGGTCCACGCCCCGGACCGCGCGGCCGAGTTGGCGGGGATCTTCGGGGACGGCGGCCAGGGGGCGCGCACCCCCTGCGAGCGGCCGACGGTGACCGTGCTGCGCCCGGACGATCCCACCACCCGTCCGGACGACGGCCACGAGGCCGTCACGCTGACGGCGGCGGTCGCTCCGCACGGCCCGGTCGACTGGCGGGACGCCGGTGCCGCCGGGAGATACGCCGACCGGATCGCGGCGGTCGCCGAGGCGGCTGTTCCGGGGCTGCGGGAGCGGGTGCTGTGGCGCGAGGTCCGTACCCCGGCGGACACCGCCGCCGAGACGGGGGCCGCGAACGGCGCGGTCCCCGGGCCCGCACTGGCCGGCGCGGACGGCGGTTTCCTGCGGCCCGGCAACGCGACGCGGCTGCCGGGGCTGTACCTCGCGGGCGGCTGGTCCCATCCGGGCGGCGGGCTCGCGCACGCGGGCATGTCGGGCGCGCTGGTGGCCGGGCTGATCGTGGACGGGGCCGACTGGCGCGGCTCCCAGTAGCTCGGCGGGCGCGATACGGGGGCGGTACGGGCGGAGCCGGGTGGCTGCCGTACGTCCGTACCGCCAACGTGTCGCGGCCTCGCGGGTCAGGGACCTCAGGTGCGTGTCATCTGCCGACCGCCCGCGCGACAAGGAACCGGCGGCCGGCCGCTCAGTAGCGGTACCGCTCGTCGTGGCCCGTGCCGGGCCCCGGCTGCTGCTGCTCGTACAGATAGGGCGCGGGCTGCTGCTGGTCCGGCGGCTGGGGAGAGTCGAGGCCGCGCTGGTGCGGCACCCAGACGCCGCCGGGCGGGGTGTCCATGTCGTACTGCTGCTGCGGCACGGGGTAGCCGTCGGGTCCGTACGCCTGGGGGGCGTAGCCGCCGGGGTACCCGCCCGCGTCGTTCTGCTGCTGGGCGTAGGGCGCGTACTGGTCATAGGTCGGCTGCTGGGCCGAGCCGATGTACGGGTCGGAGTACGCGGCGTACTGCTGCTGGCCGTAGTCGAACTGCCCGGCGGCGTAGGGGTCCTGAGCCGTTCCGTCGCCCTGGGGGGCATAGCCGCCGTAGGCGTCGTACGTCCCATAGCCCCCGGCGGGGTCCGTCGCGTACCCGTTCTGGCCGTAGCCGCTGTACTGGCCCGCCGCCTCCGGCACGGGCTCGGACTCCGGCGCCGGCGCCGGCGGGAAGGCGTCCTCCGCCTGCGCGATCGGCGGCTGCTGCCCGATCGACGGCATCTGCGCGGTCTGCTCCACGGGCGGAGCCCCGGCGCCGCCGTCGGCGCTCTTACCGGCGGCCGCGCCCGCGCCCGCACCCTCCTCGGCCGGCCCCTCTTCGAGGTCGCTGACCTGGAGCTTGGGCTCGGAGACCGGTGCGGACCGGGAGGCCTTGCGCCGCCTCTTGGGGGTCGGCTTGCGGCGGATCGCCCATCCCTCGGAGAAACCGCGGCGGAAGGAGAGCGTCACGTAGGTCTGCCCGACCGCGAAGGCGATGGCGCCCACCGCGATCACCGGCACCGAGGGCATGATCACTCCGATGACCACGCCGAGGAAGCCGAAGAAGGCGAGCAATCGCCAGCGCAGCCGTGCCTTGTGCTGGAGCAGCACCTCGCTCAGCAGCCAGAGGGCAACGACGCCGAACGCGATGTAGAGGACCGCCCAGCCCATATACGCCCCTCTCGTTCGGCCGCCCGCTCACCGGACAGGCCGTCAGGACCGCTGATGCAGTCCCAGATTCTCGTAGATTTCCAACGTCGCCGTGGAGTGGTTCAGGGTAATGAAGTGGAGTCCGGGGATGTCCTCAGCCATCAGCCGGGCGCACAGCTCCGTGGCGTACTCGATACCGATTGAGCGTACAGCGGCCGGGTCGTCCTTCACCGCGAGGATCCGGTTCGCCAACTCCGCCGGGAACGCGGCATTGCTGAGCTGTGCGAACCGCTCGATCTGCCGGACGTTCGTGACGGGCATGATCTCCGGAATGATCGGTGTCGCACAACTCGCCGCCGCGACGCGGTCCCGCAGCCGGAGGTAGTCCTCGGCGTTGAAGAACATCTGCGTGATGGCGAAGTCCGCCCCGGCGCGGCACTTGTCGACGAAATGCCGGACGTCGGTGTCCCAGTCGGTGGAACGCGGGTGCATCTCGGGGTAGGCCGCGACGCCCACGCAGAAGTCGCCGGACTCCTTGATGAGCCGCACGAGTTCGGCGGCGTAGGTGACGCCCTGGGGGTGCGCGACCCAGTCGCCGAGCGGGTCGCCGGGCGGGTCGCCGCGCAGGGCGAGCATGTTGCGGATGCCGGCGTCCGCGTACTGCCCGATGACGTTGCGCAGTTCCGTCAGCGAGTGGTCGACGGCGGTGAGGTGGGCGACGGGGGTGAGGGTGGTGTCGGTGGCGATCCGCTCGGTGGCCCGCACCGTCCCCTCACGGGACGAGCCGCCCGCGCCGTAGGTCACGGAGACGAACGTCGGCGCGACCGCCTCGACCCGGCGGATGGCGTTCCACAGCGTCCGCTCGCCCTTCTCGGTCTTCGGGGCCATGAACTCGAATGAGTAGGACCGCTCACCGGAGGCGAGCAGGTCACGCACCGTACGTGCGCGGTCTGTCCTGGTGGAAGGTGTGCCAAGGGCCATACGGGCAGGTTAACCGGGGTGTGCCGGGCCCCCAACCCTGTCTCGCGTTATGACCGTTTCGGCAAGCTTTCACCAAGCCTCGGCCGAGCTTTCGCCACGATCGTGTCCACCCCTTGGACACTCCGCCGGACATCCGCCGGACATCCGCCGGACATCCGCCGGGGTTCGGGGCGACTGTGGACCGCCCCGCTCCGTCACGCTCCGTATGCGCGAATGCGCTTGGCGAGACCGGCCGCGGCGGCTCCGGGATCGTCGGCCTCGGTGATCGCGCGCACCACGACGACCCGCCGGGCGCCCGCCTCCAGCACCTCGTCCAGGTTCGAGGCGTCGATGCCGCCGATCGCGAACCAGGGCCGTACGGGCGCCAGCGAGGCGGCATAGCGCACCAGGGGGAGCCCGGGCGCGTACCGCCCCGGCTTGGTCGGGGTGGGCCAGCAGGGCCCGGTGCAGAAGTAGTCCACGCCCGGCTCGACGGCCGCGGCGGCCGCCTCGGACTCGGCGTGGGTGGAGCGGCCGATCAGCGCGTCCGCGCCGAGGATCGCCCGCGCGGCCGGCACCGGCAGGTCGCCCTGGCCCAGGTGCAGCACGTCGGAGGCGATGGCGTGCGCGACGTCCGCCCGGTCGTTGACGGCGACGAGCTTGCCGTGCCGACGGGCCGCGGCGGCGAGGACCGCGAGGTGCTCCAGCTCCTCCCCCGCCTCCATGCCCTTGTCCCGCAGCTGGACGATGTCGACCCCCGAGGAGAGGACCGCGTCGAGGAACTCGGGCAGGTCGCCCTGGCGCTTGCGCGCGTCGGTGCACAGATAGAGCCGGGCGTCGGCCAGCCGCTCTCGCGCGCTCGCCCCGGCCCCGGCGGGTGCTGGGGCGGCTGATCCCGCCGCGGCTCCCGCGATTCCTGCGGCGTCGGTGGCGGCTGCGACATCAGTGGAGGTTGTGGCACCTGTGGCGGCCATGCGGCGGTTTCCCCCCGGGTCGGCGGTGTACGGGCCGGGGCTCACGGCCCCGGCCCGTACACCGGACGGTTGGATATGCGATGGATGTGCGGCTGTGGGCTGAGGCGCCTACGGACGGCGGATCAGCCGGCGAGCGCCGTGCTCGACGGGGCAGGGACGGCCGTCGTCCGGACCCGGCGCGCTCAGACGGCGAGCGCCTGGGCCCGGCGCTTCACCTCCGTGCCGCGATTCTCGCGCAGGGCCTGCGCCGGGGTGCCCGGCAGGGTCGGGTCGGGGGTGAAGAGCCACTCCAGCATCTCCACGTCACTGAAGCCGTCGTCCCGCAGGAGCGTCAAGGTGCCGGCCAGGCCCTTGACGACCTTGGCGTCGCCGATGAAGTCGGCGGGCACCTGGAGCGCCCTGTTCTCGCCACGGCGCACCGCGATCACCTGGCCTTCCTTGACCAGCTGCCGGACGCGCGTCACCTCGACGCCGAGCCGTTCGGCGATGTCGGGCAGGTTGAGCCAGGCGGGGACGAGAGCATCGATCTTTGCGTCAATCTCGGTCACGGGACAAGCCTGCCATCTAGGACTGACAGTCGGTAGCCGGGAGGCCCTGAGGCGCTCCGAGCCCGTGTCGCGCCCCGGCCGAAGCGCGCGCCGCCAGGCGCGCGTACCCGCGCGGGACACCCCTCGGAGCCCGTGTCCCGTCCCAGCGGAGCGCACCCGTGTCATGTCCTCGTCCGAGCGCCCCGGCCGTTTCGCGCCGGGCGAGCGCGCGCCGCCCGGCCACGCGCGCGTCCCCCTTGGGACAGGACACGTGCGCGTCCCCCCCCAGGACAGGCCACGCGCGCGTACCGCCCAGAAACGGACCGGCCCCCGTTTCCGCCCGGAAACGGACCGGCCCCCGCTACCGCCCGGAAACGGAGCGGCCCCGCTAGAAATGGAGCCGCCCCGCCGCCGGCCTCAGACCGTCGCCGACTTCAGCGGCACCGACGGGTCCGCGGCCTGCCGCTGGTCCAGCCGTGCGCCGCGCTCGATGAGCTTGCGGCCCTGCGCCAGGTCCCGGGGGCGGCCCACGGCGAGCAGCGCGACCAGGATGCCCTCGCGCAGCCAGCACACGGACCAGGCGGCGGTGGCGGGGTCGCCGCGCCACAGGAGTTCGTCGGCGGCGGCGTGGTGCCCCGCGTACTGCACGAACCGGCCGAACTGCTCGGACCAGAAGTAGGGCACCGGGTCGTACAGCGGCCCCTCGGCCTCGCCGTGCGCGATGTTGGCGGCGACGGTGCGCGGCCCCTGGAGCGCGTTGTCCCAGTGGTGCACCAGCAGCCGCTCGGCGTAGCGGGCGGACGGGAAGGAGGCGCAGTCGCCGACCGCGTAGACGTCCGGGAGGCTGGTGCGCAGCCGTTCGTCGGTGACCACGGACAGGTCCGCGGCCAGCTCGATGCCGGTCCCCGCCAGCCAGCCGGTGGCGGGGCGCGCGCCGATGCCGACGACCACCGCGCCGGCCGTCAGCCGGGTGCCGTCGTCCAGCAGCACGCTGCCCTCGGAGAGGGAGACGACGCGGGCGCCGGTGAGCAGTTCGGCGCCGCAGTCCGCGTACCAGCCCGCCATGTGGGCGGCGACCTCGGCGGGGAGGGCGCCCGCGAGCGGCCGGTCCGCGGCCTCCACGACGGTCACCTTGCAGCCCGCCTCGCGGGCGGCGGTCGCGAACTCCGCGCCGATCCAGCCCGCCCCGACCACCACGATGTCGTGCTGGTCGGCGAGGACCGGGCGCAGCCGCGTCGCGTCGTCCAGGGTGCGCAGCAGGTGGACGCCGGGGATGCCCTCGCTGCCGGGCAGGACGACGGGCTCGGCGCCGGTGGCGATGACGAGCCGGTCGTAGGGCTCGGGGCCGTCGGCGGTGTCCAGGACGCGCTCTTCGGGCCGCAGCCCGGTGACCTCGCGGCCGAGCCGCAGGTCGATGCCGAGGGAGTCGAAGTCCACCTCGAAGGCGGAGCCCTCGGACTTGCCGAGCAGCACGGCCTTGGAGAGCGGCGGTCGGTCGTAGGGCGGATGGGGCTCCGCGCCGAGCAGCGAGATCGCGCCGGTCCAGCCCTGTTCGCGGAGGGCGACGGCGGTCTGTACCCCGGCCACGCCCGCGCCGACGATCACGACGCGACGCCGGTCACTGGTGGTATTCGTCTGATCGCTCACCAGCTCACTGTATGGCGGCGGGCACGCTGTGCCGGAGCGTCGCGCAGAGAGATCTCCACCACAACCGGGGCCCGCGGCGGCCCGGTTGCGCGCCCGGCGGAGCCCCGGCCCGTATCGGACACTCCCCTTTCGGCCGATTCGGGGCGCGTACTAGGGTGACTTGGGTAGAGCACTCGCGGGAGCCCGGGCGGACCGGGCTGAGAGGGAGGCTGGACGGCCTCCGACCGTACGAACCTGATCCGGGTCATGCCGGCGAAGGGAGGGGCTGGACGCCCATGCACGCGTCTTCTTCGAAGCCACCGGGACGGGAATCGGCCTCCTGTGACGTCCTCGTCATCGGCGGCGGCATCATCGGCCTGGTCACCGCCTGGCGGTCGGCCCAGCGCGGGCTGCGCACCGCCGTCGCGGACCCCGCGCCCGGCGGGGGCGCCGCCCAGGTCGCGGCCGGGATGCTGGCCGCCGTCACCGAACTGCACTACGGCGAGCAGGACCTGCTCGCCATCAACCTGGCCTCCGCCCGCCGCTACCCGGCGTTCGCGGCCGAGCTGACCGAGGCGAGCGGCCAGGGGATCGGCTACCGCGCCTGCGGCACGCTCGCCGTCGCCCTCGACGCCGACGACCGCGCCCACCTGCGTGAACTCCACGAGTTCCAGCAGCGCTCGGGGCTCGACTCGCAGTGGCTGTCGGGGCGCGAGTGCCGCCGCCTGGAGCCGATGCTCGCGCCGGGCGTGCGCGGCGGCGTGCGGGTCGACGGCGACCACCAGACCGACCCGCGGCGCCTCGCCCGCGCCCTGCTGACGGCCTGCGAGCGCGCGGGCGTCGTCTTCCACCGGGCCGAGGCACGGCGTCTGACGGTCGAGGCGGACCGGGCGACCGGGGCCGAGCTGGCCGACGGCGTCCGGGTCGCCGCCGCCCAGACGGTGCTGGCGGCGGGCAGCCACAGCGCGCGGCTCGCGGGCGTGCCCGAGCACGTGGTGCCGCCGGTCCGCCCGGTCAAGGGCCAGGTCCTGCGGCTGCGCGTGCCCGGCCCGTACGCGCCGTTCCTCTCCCGGACCGTACGGGCCGTGGTGCGCGGCGGCCCCGTCTACCTGGTGCCGCGCGAGAACGGCGAGCTGGTCCTGGGCGCGACCAGCGAGGAGCTGGGCTGGGACACCACCGTCACCGCGGGCGGCGTGTACGAGCTGCTGCGCGACGCCCATGAGCTGGTGCCCGGCATCACGGAGCTGCCGCTCGTCGAGACCCTCGCCGGGCTGCGCCCCGCCTCCCCCGACAACGCGCCGCTGCTCGGCCCGACCGCCCTGCCCGGTCTCCACACGGCCACCGGCCACCACCGCAACGGCGTCCTGCTGACCCCGTTCACCGGCGATGTGATGGCCGAGGTGCTGACCGGCGGCGCGCTCCCGGCGGCGGCCCTGCCCTTCTCCCCGCAGCGTTTCCAGGCCCCCGCACCTCAGGAGCAGCCCGTATGACGCCCTCTCCGCCCGCCTCCGTCCGGCTCTCCCTCAACGGCGAGCCCCGCGAGATCCCCGCCGGTCTGACCCTGGACCGGCTGGTTGCCACGCTCACCACCGCGCACAGCGGCGTCGCCGCCGCCGTCAACGAGGCCGTCGTGCCGCGCGGCCAGTGGCCGGCCACCGCGCTCGGCGACGGCGACCGCGTCGAGGTCCTCACCGCGGTCCAGGGAGGCTGACCATGACCAACACCGCGTTCCTTCCGGGGGCCCCGGAAACGGAAGCGGCCGAGGACCCGCTGACCATCGGCGGCGCCGTCTTCGGCTCCCGGCTGATCATGGGTACGGGCGGCGCGCCCAGTCTGGACGTGCTGGAGCGCTCCCTGCTCGCCTCGGGCACCGAGCTGACCACGGTGGCGATGCGCCGCCTGGACGCGACCGTGCGGGGTTCGGTGCTGTCGGTGCTCGCCCGGCACGGCATCCGGGTGCTGCCGAACACCGCGGGCTGCTTCACCGCCGGGGAGGCCGTCCTCACCGCGCGGCTGGCCCGCGAGGCGCTCGGCACGGACTGGGTCAAGCTCGAAGTGGTGGCCGACGAGCGCACTCTCCTGCCCGATCCGATCGAGCTGCTGGACGCCGCCGAGACCCTCGTCGACGACGGTTTCACCGTGCTGCCGTACACGAATGACGACCCCGTACTCGCCCGCAAGCTGGAGGACGCGGGGTGTGCCGCGATCATGCCGCTGGGCTCGCCCATCGGCTCCGGCCTGGGCATCCGCAACCCGCACAACTTCCAGCTGATCACCGAGCGCGCGGGCGTCCCGGTGATCCTGGACGCGGGCGCGGGCACGGCCTCCGACGCCGCGCTCGCCATGGAGCTGGGCTGCGCCGCGGTGATGCTCGCCTCGGCGGTGACCCGCGCGCAGGAGCCGGCGCTGATGGCGGCGGCCATGCGGCACGCGGTGGAGGCGGGCCGGCTGGCGTACCGCGCGGGCCGCATCCCGCGCCGGCACTTCGCGCGGGCGTCCTCGGCGATGGAGGGGCTGGCGGAGCTGGACCCGGAGCGGCCGGCGTTCTGACCGGGCCCCGCCTGAACTGGCGTTCCGACCGGCCGTTCCGACCGGACCGCCTGACCGGCCGTTCCGACCGCGCGTTCCGACCGGGCCTGAGCGGGCACGTCCCCGTGTCCGACCAGGCGCGTTCCCGCGTCCGTACGCGTCGGCCGCTGTCACCGTTCGGCTTCAGTACGGCCGCGGCGGGCGCGCGGCGTCGGAGCTGTCGGTGACTGCTCGTAGACTCGTCTGCCGTGGATACGACCCTTCAGGACCCCCTCGTCGGGCAGCTGCTCGACGGCCGCTACCGAGTCGAGGCGCGCATCGCCGTCGGTGGCATGGCCACGGTCTACCGGGCCGTCGACACGCGGCTCGACCGCGTGCTCGCGCTCAAGGTGATGCACCCGGCGCTCGCCGCGGACGGCGCCTTCGTCGACCGGTTCATCCGGGAGGCGAAGTCGGTGGCGAGGCTCGCGCACCCCAATGTGGTGGGCGTCTTCGACCAGGGCACCGACGGCACGTACGTCTATCTCGCGATGGAGTACGTGGCCGGGTGCACGCTGCGCGACGTGCTGCGCGAGCGCGGCGCGCTCCAGCCGCGCGCCGCCCTCGACATCCTGGAGCCGATCCTCGCCGCGCTGGGCGCCGCCCACCGGGCGTCCTTCGTACACCGCGACATGAAGCCCGAGAACGTGCTGATCGGCGACGACGGCCGGGTCAAGGTCGCCGACTTCGGGCTCGTACGGGCCGTGGACAACAACACCACCGCCTCGACGGGGTCCGTGCTCGGCACCGTGTCGTACCTCGCCCCCGAGCAGATCGAGCACGGCACCGCCGACACCCCGGCGGACGTGTACGCCTGCGGGGTGGTGCTCTACGAGATGCTGACCGGCGCCAAGCCGCACACCGGCGGCACCCCGGCGCAGGTCCTCTACCAGCACCTCCACGAGGACATCGCGCCGCCGTCCGCGGCAGTGCCGGGACTGCCCGCCGTACTGGACGACCTGGTGGCCGCCGCCACCGCCCGCGACCCGGAGTCGCGCCCCGCCGACGCGGTGGAGCTGCTCGGCCTGGCCCGTACGGCGCGCGCCGGGATGAGCGACGCGGAGCTGGACGCGGTGCCGCCGCGGGCGCAGACGGCCGAGCACGACGGCTCCGAGGACCGTACGAGCGTGCTCCCGCGCTCCATCGAGGCGCGGGCGGCACGGGCGGCGGACGACGCCTCGTACGACCGCACCACCCGGCTGGAACGGCCGTCCGCCCCGGCGGCCGGAGCCAGGGTCCCCGCCCCGGCGGCGGCGTCCGGCCGTCGCGGGCCGCGCCGCTCGGTGCTGGCGCTGCTCGGAGCGGTGCTGGTGATCCTGTTGGGCACGGGCGTCTGGTACATCAATTCCGGCCAGTTCTCCAAGGTCCCGGCCGTCCTGGATCTCACCCGGGCGCAGGCGGAGCAGAAGCTGCACGAGTCCGGGCTGAAGTCGAAGGCCCGGCAGGACTTCAGCGATGTGGTGGAGCGCGGCCATGTCATCGGCACCGACCCCAAGCCGGGCGACCGCATCCGCAGCACCGGCACGGTGACCCTGACCGTCTCGCGGGGGCCGGAGCGGACCAAGGTGCCCAACGTCTCGGGCATCCCCCTCGACCAGGCCAAGAAGCAGATCGCGGACGCGGGGCTGACGCTCGGCAAGGTCCGCCAGGAGTTCAGCGACGAGACGGCCCAGGGCTCGGTGCTCGCCACCGAACCGGGGCCGGGCAGCGAGCGCAGGCCCGACACGGCCGTGGCGGTCACCGTCAGCAAGGGGAAGAAGATCGACATCCCCGAGGTGACGGGCGACTCGGTCGAGGACGCGACCAAGGAGCTGAACGAGAAGGGCTTCAAGGTGAAGGTCGCCGACGAACAGGTCTTCTCCGAAGAGGACAAGGGCGACGTCGCCCAGCAGTCCCCGGCCGAGGACAGCCCGGCGGCGAAGGGCGATACCGTGACCCTCACGGTCTCCAAGGGCCAGGAGATGGTCGAGGTCCCGGACGTCACCGGCGACAAGACCGACGACGCCAAGAAGAAGCTGACCGCCCTGGGCTTCGAGGTCGAGGTGAAGAAGCCGTTCTTCTTCCCGAAGGACACCGTGGACAAGCAGTCGGTCGACGGCGGCGACGAGGCCCCCAAGGGCAGCAAGATCACTATTACGCTCAAGGGACTCTGAACTCATGCGCAACCCCGTCGGCGGCCACATCCCCGTGGCCGGCGGACTCGCGAGGACCGGCCTGCCGTACGCCGCGGAGATGGCCGCCGAGGCCGTGCAGGTCTTCGTCGCCAACCCGCGCGGCTGGGCGACGCCGCCGGGCGACCCGAAGCAGGACGAGGCGTTCCGCGCCGGCTGCGCCGAGCGGTCCCTGCCCGTGTACGTCCACGCGCCCTACCTGATCAATTTCGGCTCCCACACCGAGGCGACGGCCGAGCGGTCCGTCGATTCGCTGCGCCACTCGCTGCGGCGGGGCCGGGACATCGGGGCGCGGGGCGTCGTGGTCCACACGGGCGCGGCGACGGGCGGCCGGCCCCGGAGCGAGGCGCTGGCGCAGGTCCGCGAGCGGCTGCTGCCGCTGCTGGAGGAGCTGACCCACGAGGACGACCCGTGGCTGCTGCTGGAGGGGACGGCCGGGCAGGGCGCCTCGCTCTGCTCCCGGGTGTGGGACCTGGGCCCGTACTTCGACGCGCTGGAGCGCCACCCGAAGCTGGGCGTCTGCCTGGACACCTGCCACGTCTTCGCGGCGGGCCACGACCTGGCCGGGCACGGCGGGATGAAGCAGACGCTCGACGAGCTGGTGTCGGTCGTGGGCGAGGGCCGGCTGAAACTGATCCACGCCAACGACTCCAAGGACGTCGTGGGCGCGCACAAGGACCGGCACGAGAACATCGGTTCCGGCCATATCGGTGCCGAGCCGTTCCGGGAGCTGTTCGCGCACCCGGCGACGGAGGGCGTGCCGCTGACGATCGAGACGCCGGGCGGCAAGGAGGGGCACGCCGCCGACGTGGCGCGGCTGAAGGCGCTGCGCGACGGGCGGGACGCGGCCGACGGCTCGTGACCGGGCGGGCGGCCTGAGACGCCCGGATATGCGGTCGGGTCTGCGTAGCCGGGCGTACGTGATCGGGCCTACGCGCCGGGGCCACGCGACCGGCCTTACGTGACCGGGCCGCCGCGATCGGCCCTTCACACCTGGGCCCTACACGACCGGCCCTCCCCGATCGGCCTCAGAGCTCCGGGCCGTCGCCCGGTTCCTCCTGGTAGGAGTAGCGCTGCTCGCGCCAGGGGTCGCCGATGTTGTGGTAGCCGCGCTCCTCCCAGAAGCCGCGGCGGTCGGCGGTCATGTACTCGATGCCGCGGACCCACTTGGGGCCCTTCCACGCGTAGAGGTGCGGGACCACGAGGCGGGCCGGAAAGCCGTGCTCGGCGGTGAGCGGGTCGCCGTCCTTGTGGGTGGCGAAGATGGTCTTCGCGCTGGTGAGGTCGGACAGCCGCAGGTTCGAGCTGAAGCCGTACTCGGCCCAGACCATCACATGGGTGACATCGCTCGCGGGCGGCGCGAGCGCGAGGAGCGCGGCGGCGGGGACGCCGCCCCACTCGGAGCCGAGCATGCTGAACTTCGTGACGCAGTGCAGGTCCGCGGTGACGGTGGAGTACGGCAGCGAGGCGAACTCCTCGTGCGTCCAGCAGTGCTTGTCGCCGTCCGCCGTGGCGCCGAAGACCCGGAACTCCCAGCGGTCCGGCCGGAACTTGGGGACCGGCCCGTAGTGCGTCACCGGCCAGCCGCGCTGTAGCCGCTGCCCCGGGGGCAGCTGGAGGTGGTCTCCCTCACGACTTTGCGACTGACCCATGGGTCCATGGTGTCAGACCTTCGGGTATGGCCATGACCAGCGCATCCGGGATTCGGGCAACTCGTACTAAGCGTGCACTTACTGGACGGTCAGCGGGGGCGGTGGAAGGATGCGCGCAACTTGCCCGTACCCGCTTGGAAGGAGCCTTGGCGATGCAGGGCGACCCCGAGGTCCTCGAATTCCTCAACGAGCAGCTGACCGCCGAGCTGACCGCCATCAACCAGTACTTCCTGCACGCGAAGATGCAGGAGAACTTCGGCTGGACCAAGCTCGCGAAGTACACCCGCTCCGAGTCGTTCGACGAGATGAAGCACGCGGAGCTCCTCACCGACCGCATCCTGTTCCTGGAGGGGCTGCCGAACTACCAGCGGCTCTTCCACGTACGGGTCGGCCAGACCGTCACCGAGATGTTCCAGGCGGACCGGCAGGTGGAGGTCGAGGCCATCGACCGGCTCCGGCGCGGGGTGGAGATCATGCGGGCCAAGGGCGACATCACCTCGGCCAACATCTTCGAGTCGATCCTGGCCGACGAGGAACACCACATCGACTACCTCGACACGCAGCTGGAGCTGGTCGAGAAGCTCGGCGAGGCCCTCTATATCGCGCAGGTCATCGAGCAACCGGACAGCTGACCGCGGCAGCGGCCCACGGAGGTTCCGGAACGATCCGGGGAGGACGCGGGGAAGACCGGGCTCAGCTCAAGGAGGACGGAAGCCGGACCGGGCTCAGTGGGCTCAGGCCGCTTCCGCCGTATACGGCCGCGCCTCGGCGTCGAGCGCCACGGCGGGCTCGCCCTGGTCGAGCAATTCCCGGCGGGGGCAGGCGCCGCGGCCGAGCAGGGCCTGGATGCGCTTGACGCAGCCCCCGCAGTCCGTGCCCGCCTTGCAGGCCGACGCTATCTGGCGAGGAGTGCACGCCCCGGTGTCCGCGTGGTCGCGAACCTGCTGTTCGGTGATGCCGAAGCAGGAGCAGACGTACACGCGGTTCACCACCCGAGATCATTTAGTGAGGTTACCCTTACCTTACCCGGTCCCGGGGGCCGCTAACAACGCCGTGGGGCGCGGATCACAGGATCCGCGCCCCACTGTCCGTATTCCGGATGCCTACTGGTCCCGGTACATCTCCGCGACCAGGAACGCCAGGTCCAGCGACTGGCTGCGGTTGAGCCGCGGGTCGCACGCCGTCTCGTAGCGCTGGTGCAGGTCGTCGACGAAGATCTCGTCGCCGCCGCCCACGCACTCCGTGACGTCGTCGCCGGTCAGCTCGACGTGGATGCCGCCCGGGTGGGTGCCGAGGCCCTTGTGCACCTCGAAGAAGCCCTTGACCTCGTCCAGCACGTCGTCGAAGCGGCGGGTCTTGTGGCCCGAGGCCGCCTCGAAGGTGTTGCCGTGCATCGGGTCGCAGATCCACGCGACCTGCGCGCCGGACGCCGTGACCTTCTCGACCAGGGTCGGCAGCCGGTCGCGGACCTTGTCCGCCCCCATCCGGGTGATGAAGGTGAGCCGGCCCGGCTCGCGCTCCGGGTCGAGCCGCTCGATGAGCGTCAGCGCCTCTTCCGGGGTGGTCGTCGGACCGAGCTTGACGCCGATCGGGTTGCGGATCTTGGAGGCGAACTCCAGGTGCGCGCCGTCCAGCTGGCGGGTGCGCTCACCGATCCACACCATGTGGCCCGAGACGTCGTAGAGGTCGCCGGTCCGCGAGTCGACGCGGGTCAGCGCGGACTCGTAGTCGAGGACGAGCGCCTCGTGCGAGGCGTAGAACTCGACGGTCCGGAACTCCTCCGGGTCCGCCCCGCAGGCGTTCATGAAGTTCATCGCCCGGTCGATCTCGCGGGCGAGCGCCTCGTAGCGCTGCCCGGAGGGCGAGGACTTCACGAAGTCCTGGTTCCAGGCGTGCACCTGGCGCAGGTCCGCGTAGCCGCCGGTGGTGAAGGCCCGTACGAGGTTCAGCGTCGCGGCGGAGGCGTGGTACATCCGCTTGAGCCGCTGCGGGTCCGGGATGCGGGCCGCCTCGGTGAACTCGAAGCCGTTGACGGAGTCGCCGCGGTACGTCGGCAGGGTCACCCCGTCGCGGGTCTCGGTCGGCTTGGAGCGGGGCTTGCTGTACTGGCCGGCGATCCGGCCGACCTTGACCACCGGCACCGACCCGGCGTAGGTCAGCACGGCGCCCATCTGGAGCAGCGTCTTGAGCTTGTTGCGGATCTGGTCGGCGCCGACGGCGTCGAACGCCTCGGCGCAGTCGCCGCCCTGGAGCAGGAACGCCTCACCACGGGCGACGGCTCCCAGGCGCTGGCGCAGCTGGTCGCACTCGCCCGCGAAGACGAGCGGCGGATAGGACTCAAGCTCCGCGATCACATCGCGCAGAGCCTCTTGGTCCGGCCAGTCAGGCTGCTGCGCCGCGGGAAGGGAGCGCCAGGTGTTGCCACCGGCGTGGGATTCAGCGTTCACGGTCACCCGCCACAGGTTACGTGCTCGGAGCGGTGCGTTACCCCCGCGCCCGGAAGATGAGACGGCCGACACGCCCGTACGCGGCCCGCGAACCCTCCGCTTCCGGGGCCGATATCCGCGGAAGCTCAACGCGTGGCCGGTTATGACCGTTCCGTGAAGAGGTTGTGGTCAGGACGTGACCGCATCTGCCACTCTCTCCCCGCCCCGGTCGGGCCACGGCCGGGGCCACCGTCTCCCGAGGGAGTGCCCGTGAAGATCCTCCGCAAGTCCGCCGCCGTCACCGCCGCCGCGGCGGCCGCCGCGCTGCTGTCGCTCGCCGCCGCACCGGCCGAGGCCGCGCCGCCCGCCACCCACCCGGGGATGACCTGGGCGCGGATGGCCGACGGGCCCGACGGCAGCGTCCGGGTCGGCGGCCCGGGCGGCACGCCGAGCGACCCGTACAAGGGCGACACCCCGGCCACCGCCCAACTGCCGGTGCTCTGCCTCAGAGTCGACGGCAGCCCGCTGCCGGACGGGCTGACCCCGGACTTCTACGGAGGCTGGGCGCAGGGCACCGTCGCGGCGAGCCGGCCCGTGAAGGGCTCCAGGCTCAACAGCCGCGCCGCCGCCGACAGCGTGTGCGCGGCGGCCTTCGGCGCGGGCTGGCGGATGGCCGAGTTCCACGACGGCCGCTACGGTCCCGACCTCCAGTACTCGGGCGGCTGGTCCTTCTGGGCCTACGGCGATCTGCCGAAGAACACCCGGTTCTGGACCGCGATCAACGACCAGCCGGCCAACCCCTGGAACTGACCGGCCCCGGAGTCCGGTGTCCGGTACTTCGGGCCGGACACCGGCCGCCGGACCGGTCCGTCCGGTAAGGTGCCTGGCATGTTCGCGCACTCGATGCAGACGCATTCGAACCAGGCTTGGTGGTGGACCGCTCACTCGGCGGCCCACTGATCGCGCGTACACCACCACTTCGCGAAGGCCGCCCGAGGGGCGGCCTTCCGTGCGTTCCACGGCCGTTCCTCCTCAGACAGAAGGAACTCCGCCATGCATCGCGACACCGCCGCCCTCGTGGCACGGCTGCTCGGCGACGACTGCCCGCCGTTCGCCCTGCTGCACCGCCGCACCCCCGGCCGCGCCGACGACACCGTAGAACTCCTCCTCGGACCGGTCGTCGAGGCCGAGCGGCTGGCCGACATCCCCTTGCCCGCCGGGGCGCCGGACAGGGACGGTCCGGTGCACGACGCGCTGGCGCTGGTGCCGTTCCGGCAGATCCGCGAGCGCGGTTTCGACGTGCGCGACGACGGGACGCCGCTGTCGGTGCTGCTCCCCCGCGAGTCCCACGAACTGCCCCTCGCCGACACCCTGGCCGCCCTGCCCGCGCACGAGGTACGGGTCGAGGACGGGCGGTTCGACGTGAGCGACGACGAGTACGCGCGGATCGTCGAGCGGGTCGTCGAGGACGAGATCGGTACGGGCGAGGGCGCCAACTTCGTCATCCGGCGGACCTTCGACGGGCGCGTCGACGGCTTCTCGGCCGCCGATGCCCTCGCCCTCTTCCGGCGGCTGCTGTCCGGCGAGCGCGGCGCGTACTGGACGTACGTCGTGCACACCGCGGAGCGGACGCTGGTGGGCGCCAGCCCCGAGGTGCACGTGCGGATGTCCGGCGGGACCGTCGTGATGAACCCGATCAGCGGCACCTACCGCTACCCGTCCGAGGGCCCCAGCGGCGACGGGCTGCTCGCCTTCCTGCACGACCGCAAGGAGGTGGAGGAGCTGTCGATGGTCGTGGACGAGGAGCTGAAGATGATGTGCACCGTCGGCGACCGGGGCGGCGTCGTGGTCGGGCCGCGGCTCAAGGAGATGGCCCACCTCGCGCACACCGAGTACGAACTGCGGGGGCGGACCTCGCGGGACGTGCGGGACGTGCTGCGGGAGACGATGTTCGCGGCGACCGTCACCGGCTCCCCCGTGCAGAACGCCTGCCGGGTCATCGAGCGGCACGAGCGCCACGGACGCGGCTACTACGCCGGGGCGCTGGCCCTCATCGGCCGGGACGCGGGCGGCGCGCAGACGCTGGACTCGCCGATCCTGATCCGGACCGCGGACATCGACGCCGACGGCGCGCTCAAGGTGTCGGTGGGCGCCACGCTCGTACGCCGCTCCGACCCGCGCGCCGAGGTCGCCGAGACACACGCCAAGGCCGCGGGGGTGCTGGCCGCGCTCGGAGTGCGGCCCGCGCCCGTACGAGACACCGCGGCGCCGGCGGTGCGGCTGGCGGACGATCCCCGGGTACGGGCCGCCCTGGACGCCCGGCGCGGCGACCTCGCGCCGTTCTGGCTGCGGATGCAGACGCCCGAGCTGGAGGGCGGGCTGCACGGCCACGCGCTGGTCATCGATGCCGAGGACACCTTCACCGCGATGCTCGCGCACCTGCTGCGGTCCTCGGGGCTCCAGGTGACGGTGCGGCGCTACGACGAGCCGGGGGTACGGGCCGCTGCGCTGACGCACGAGGGGCCGGTGGTGCTGGGGCCCGGTCCGGGCGACCCGTCGGACACCGCCGACGCGAAGATGCGCTTCCTGCGCTCCCTCGCCGCCGAGCTGCTGCGCGGGCACCGGCACGGGGTGCTGGGCGTGTGCCTGGGCCATGAGCTGATCGCGGCGGAACTGGGCCTGGAGATCGCGCGCAAGACGGTGCCGTACCAGGGCGCCCAGGAGCGGATCGACTTCTTCGGCCGTACGGAGACGGTCGGCTTCTACAACACGTTCACGGCCCGCTGCACCGACCGCGCCGAGGTGGAACTGGCGATGCACCGCGTCGAGCTGAGCCGCGACACCGAGAGCGGGGATGTGCACGCGCTGCGCGGGGCGGGCTTCGCCGGGGTGCAGTTCCACCCGGAGTCGGTGCTGACGCTGAACGGCGCCGCCATCGTGGCGGACGTGCTCGCGGCGGTGACCGTCGCCTGAGCCCGGGCGGGCGGGGCGGCACGCGAAGGGGGCCGCCGGGCAGGTGCGAAGGCACCGCCCGACGGCCCCGTGCGGGTCCGGGCGCGATTCCGATCTCAGGCCGCGGCGGGGGCCCGGCTTCGGCAGGCCACCGGCATCGGGCCCGGCCGGAGCCCACGGCCGAGAGCCCATCCGGCTCCCGGTCGCCGGCCCGGCCGGCGCGGCCCCCGGCCCTCAGCCGAAGAAGACGCCGACCTCCGCGTACAGCTCGGGGGCGACCGTCTTGATCTTCGCGGTCGCCTCGGCGAGCGGTACGCGCACGATGTCCGTGCCGCGCAGGGCGACCATCGAGCCGTACGCCCCGTCCCGCACCGCCTCGATGGCGTGCAGCCCGAACCGGGTGGCGAGCCAGCGGTCGAAGGCGCTGGGGGTGCCGCCGCGCTGGACGTGGCCGAGCACGGTCGTACGGGCCTCCTTGCCGGTCCGCCGCTCGACCTCCTTCGCCAGCCACTCCCCCACCCCCGACAGCCGGACATGGCCGAAGGAGTCCTGCGTCTGATCCTTGAGGACCATGTCGCCGTCCTTGGGCATGGCGCCCTCGGCGACGACGACGATCGGGGCGTAGCTGGCCTTGAACCGGGAGGTGACCCAGGAGCAGACCTGGTCGACGTCGAAGCGCTGCTCCGGGATGAGGATGACGTTGGCGCCGCCCGCGAGCCCGGAGTGCAGGGCGATCCAGCCCGCGTGGCGGCCCATCACCTCCACCACCAGGACGCGCATGTGCGACTCGGCGGTGGTGTGCAGCCGGTCGATGGCCTCGGTGGCGATGTTGACGGCGGTGTCGAAGCCGAAGGTGTAGTCCGTCGCGGAGAGGTCGTTGTCGATGGTCTTGGGCACGCCGACGCACGCGACGCCGTACTCGTCCGAGAGCCGGGCGGCGACGCCGAGGGTGTCCTCCCCGCCGATCGCGATGAGGGCGTCGACCTCGTGCTTGACGAGGTTCTCCTTGATCCGGCGGATGCCGTTCTCCACCTTGAGGGGGTTGGTCCGCGACGATCCCAGGACCGTGCCGCCGCGCGGCAGGATGCCGCGGACGGCCGGGATGTCGAGGGGGACCGTGGCGCCTTCGAGCGGTCCGCGCCAGCCGTCCTTGAAGCCGGCGAACTCGTAGCCGTACTCCTGGACGCCCTTGCGGACGACCGCGCGGATGACCGCGTTGAGCCCGGGGCAGTCTCCGCCACCGGTCAGCACTCCGACCCGCATGGAATCTCTCCTTCTCGCACAGGGACCCGACCCCGGCCACGCTAATGGTGATCCAGGCCACAGGGGATGGTGCGATCGGCGAATTCCCCGCTCACAGAGGCGAGTTGACGCGAAGCGTTCACTCGTACGAGCGGATGCCGGAGCGGCGCGGGGGCGCGGAGGCACACCAGGGGCGCGGGGAGCCGCGCGCCCGGCGGAACGCGAAGGCTCCCGGGCCCGGCGCGGCGTCTACGCCTCGTCGAGGCCGCGCTCTATCGCGTACCTCACCAGCTCCACCCGGTTGTGCAACTGCAACTTGCCCAGCGTGTTCTGCACATGGTTCTGCACCGTGCGGTGCGAGATGACGAGCCGCTCGGCGATCTGCTTGTACGAGAGCCCCTTGGCGACCAGCCGCAGCACCTCGGTCTCCCGGTCGGTCAGCTGCGGCGCCTTCGGGTCGTCGGGCGCGGCCGGCGGCGGGTCGGTGGCCAGCCGCCGGTACTCGCCGAGGACCAGCCCGGCGAGGCCCGGCGTGAACACCGGGTCGCCGACCGCCGTCCGGCGCACGGCGTCCACCAGCTCGTCCGTACTGGCCGACTTCATCAGATAGCCGGTCGCACCGGACTTCACCGCCTCCAGCACATCGGCGTGCTCGCCGCTCGCGGAGAGCACCAGCACCCGCAGCGCGGGGTTCTCCCCGACCAGCTCCCGGCAGACCCGCACCCCGGGCATCCCCGGCAGATTGAGGTCCAGGACCAGCACGTCGGGCGCGGCGGCCTGCGCGCGGCGCACCGCCTGCGGTCCGTCGCCGGCCGTGGCGACCATGTCGAACCCGGCCGCGGCCAGGTCGCGGGCGACCGCGTCCCGCCACATCGGGTGGTCGTCGACGACCATGACCTTCAGCGGCCGCTCGTCCGTGCTCACCGTCTCGCTCTCACTCACTGCCGTCCTCCATTCCCCCGCGGAACTCTCAACTCGACTTCCGTGCCCTGCCCCGGCACCGACACCAGCTCGGCGCTGCCGCCCAGGTCCCGCAGCCGCCCGCGGATCGACAGCGCGACGCCCATCCGCCCCTCCCGTTCGGCGTCGGCCAGCCGCCCCTCGGCGATGCCCGGGCCGTCGTCCCGTACGGTCACGAGCACCTCTCGCGGCTCGTCCTCCAGCAGAATCCAGGCCCGCGCCTCCTCGCCCGCGTGCTGGCGGACATTGTCCAACGCGGCACTGACAGCGGCCGCCAGCTCCACCGCCGCACCCGCCCCGAGCATCACCGGCGTGCCCGGTTCGGCGAAGGAGACCCGCGCCCCGGCGTGCACGGCGAGCAGCACCCGTA
Source organism: Streptomyces sp. NPDC050610 (assembly GCF_040654875.1). Classification (NCBI taxonomy): domain Bacteria; kingdom Bacillati; phylum Actinomycetota; class Actinomycetes; order Kitasatosporales; family Streptomycetaceae; genus Streptomyces; species Streptomyces sp. NPDC050610. The sequence continues at coordinate 70,358 of NZ_JBFAIV010000035.1, forward strand.
CGTCGCAGGGCCCGCCGCCGCCGGCCTCCGACGCGTCCGGCGGCTGCTCCGACGCCCGTACGGCCTGTACGAGTTCGGTGTCCTTGGCGTCCTGCTCGGGTGTGCGGTGGGCGGGCACCAGCCCGCTGGAGACCAGGGAGCGCAGCGCGATCTCCTGCTCGCCCGCCATCCGGCCGAGGTCGGCCGCCTCGCCGCCGATCTCCGCGCCGCGCCGTTGCACCATGGCCAGCACCTGGAGGACGCTGTCGTGGATGTCGCGGGCCAGCCGCTCGCGCTCGCGGGTCGCCGCCTCGATCTGGAGGGCGCGGGCCAGGGTCCGCTCACTGGCGCGGGCCACCTCGACGATGTAACCGATGGCGATGGAGGCGACCCAGACCAGCAGCACGTTGTGGACGGTGTCGCGGGCTATGCCGCCGCGCTCCACGAGGTTGGCGACGGCCACCAGGGTGGAGGCGACCGCGGCCCAGCGCCAGCCGCCCTTGATCGCGAAGCCGAGGACGGCGCCGGCCACCCAGATGGAGGGCAGCGTGGGCGCTCCGTCGTCTATCCGGGCCCAGGAGTCGACGACGGCGGTGAGCAGGATGCCGCCCAGCGCGATGGTGAGGTCGGCGATCAGGAACCGCTTGGTGCAGCGTTCCGGGGACGTCGTCCAGCTCCAGGTGAGGGCCATCCAGCCGGTGAGGCCCGCCATGTAGCAGCCGGCGCCCCAGGGATGCGCGAAGTCGCGGTAGTTGACGATGAAGAGCGCGAGCGCGTAGCCGAGCGTCAGAATGCGGTAGCCGGTCAGCGCCCGCCACAGCGGCAGCTCGACCGACATCCGTATGACGCGCGGCGGTTTCGTCCGCGGCCCCCGCCTGTCCTGTGCCATTGCCCCACCCCTCGCCGGGAGCGGCTACGCCCCGGGCTTGCGCGCCTTCGCGGCCTCGGCCCCCTTGGCCTTCGCGGCCTTCTCTTCCTCCGCGGCCTTCTTCGCCTCTTCGGCGATCTGCCGTTTGGCGGCCGTCGCGTAGATGTCCACGTATTCCTGGCCGCCGAGCTTCATGATCTCGTACATGACCTCGTCGGTCACCGAGCGCAGAATGAAGCGGTCGCTTTCCATGCCGTGATAGCGGCTGAAGTCCAGCGGTTCGCCGATCCGGATGCCCGGCCGCATCAGTTTGGGCATCACCTTGCCCGGCGGCTGGATCTTCTCGGTGTCGATCATCGCGACGGGGATGACGGGCGCCCCGCTGGCCAGCGCCACCCGCGCCAGGCCGCCCGGTTTGCCGCGGTAGAGCCGCCCGTCCGGCGACCGGGTGCCCTCCGGGTAGATGCCGAACAGCTCGCCGCGCTCCAGCACCTCCAGGCCGCTCTTGATCGCCGCGTCCCCCGCCCCGCGCCCGCCCGAGCGGTCGACCGGGAGCTGTCCCACGCCCTTGAAAAAGGCGGCGGTCAGCTTTCCCTTGACACCCGGAGAGGTGAAGTACTCCGCCTTCGCGATGAAGGTGACTTTCCGGTGGAGTACGGCCGGGAGGAAGAAGGAGTCCGAGAACGACAGGTGATTGCTGGCCAGAATCGCGGGGCCCTCGTCGGGGATGTTCTCCAGCCCCTCCACCCACGGCCGGAAGGCGACCTTCAACGACCCGCCGATGGACAGCTTCATAGCGCCGTAGAACAACCGAGGACCTCCTGTATGCGACGAGGAGACCTTACCTGCCTACCCGCCGTGCGGCGCTCCGCGTACGCTGAGGTGCAGACCCTCCCGCCCCCATTTACCGATCGGAGACATCGGTGCCGCTCCTCCCCGGAGCCGAGCCGTTCCGCCACGAAGGCGGAGAGGTAGGCGTCCTCGTGTGTCACGGCTTCACCGGCTCCCCTCAGTCCGTACGGCCCTGGGCCGAGTACCTCGCGCGACGGGGCCTGACGGTGTCCTTGCCGCTGCTGCCCGGCCATGGCACGCGCTGGCAGGACATGCAGGTCACCGGCTGGCAGGACTGGTACGCGGAGGTGGACCGGGAGCTGCGGGCGCTGCGCGGGCGCTGCGCGAAGGTCTTCGTGTGCGGGCTGTCGATGGGCGGCACGCTGGCGCTGCGCCTGGCCGCCGAGCACGGCTCGGACGTCAGCGGCCTCATCCTGGTCAACCCCGGCAACAAGATGCACGGGCCGGCGGCCCGGACGCTGCCCGTGACGCGGCATCTGGTCCGTACGGCCAAGGGCATCGCCAGCGACATCGCCAAGCCGGGCACCCCGGAGATCGGCTACGGCCGGGTGCCGCTGCACGCCGCGCACTCGCTGCGCCGCCTCTTCCAGGTGGTCGACGCCCAACTGCCGCGAGTCGACCGGCCGTTGCTGCTGCTGCACAGCCCCGAGGACCATGTGGTGCCGCCGGTCGACTCGGCGCGCATCCTGGGCCGGGTGGCGTCGCGGGACGTCACGGAGCGGCTGCTGGAGCGCAGCTACCACGTGGCGACGCTCGACTACGACGCGGAGTTCATCTTCGAGGAGACGTACGCGTTCATCGGCCGGCTCGCTCCGAGCGTCGCCGAGGGCGTCGGCAAGGAGGGGGCGGCCGCCAGTGGCTGAGCGAAACGCGGATCGCGAGGACGGGCGCGATCCGCTGAGCGGTACGGGCGGCGGGAGCGGCGACGGCCGGCCCGCGAAGGGCGCGGACGAGCCACCCGCCGGGACGCCCGGCGAGCCGCCCGGCCCGCCCGACGCCGACGCACCGAAGTCCGCGCCGGAGCCGCTCGACGAGGAGGCGGTCTGGGCGCAGCTCGTCGCCGCGTACGGGGAGCAGCCCGACCCGGAGACCGGCCGCTGGCCGGCCACCGGCGACGACGAGCCGTACGACGAGCGGAAGGGCCCGGTCAAGGAGGCGCCGGACCCGGCGCTGCCCGAGCAGGACCAGCCGAACCAGCTGAACAAGCCGGACCAGCCGGATCGCACCGGCGGGGCGGGCGAGCCCGGCCGGCCCGCGGGCAGCTTCGTCGTGTACGCGCCCGGCGTCGGCCCCCGCGACCACACCCCGGCCGAGGAGGGCCCCGACGAGGGCCACTTCGTGCCGCCCGAGCCGCCGCCGCTCCCCTCCATCGACGTCACGGCCCGCTTCGCCTGGCTCGCCGTCCTCGGCGGCCCCCTGCTGCTGCTCGTCATGGTCCTGCTCCGCCAGGAGCTCACCTGGTGGATCACCACCCTCGGCGTGGGCGGCTTCCTCGGCGGCTTCGCCACCCTGGTCATACGGATGAAGGACGGCGACGACGAGGAGGACGACGACCCGGGCCGCGGCGCGGTCGTCTGAGCCCCGGAGGACGCGGGAGATCGCCCGCCCGGAAGATCCGGGCGGGCGATCTCGGCTCAGGCCGTACGGTCAGGAGTCCGCGGGCGGCACCCGCAGCGCGGCCAGCACGGGGAGGTGGTCCGTGGCGGCCCGCAGGTCGCTCTCGGCCACGCCCGGCAGCCCCATGGGGACGCCGCAGCCGAGGATCTCGACGCCGTCGGTCGCGAAGACGGCGTCGATGCGCTGGAGCGGGTCGCCCAGCCGGGTGGTGTGCTCGCGGCCCCAGGGCTTGGCGGCCCAGCCGTCGTGCAGCGCGTCCGCCAGCAGGCCGAAGGTGCGGCCGTCGGGGCGGTCGTTGAGGTCGCCGGCCGCCACGGCGTGCGGGACGCCGAGGGCGGCCAGCTCGCCGAGGAGCAGCTTCCCCTGCTCGTACCGCTCCTCGTCGCTCATGCTCAGATGGCAGCTGAGGACGCCGAGCCGGGCCCGGCCGAAGCGGAGCACGGCGGTGGCGAAGCCGCGCTGGTGCAGTCCCGGCGTGCGGGGCAGCAGGACGTCGCGGGCGTGCTCCACGTGCGGCCGGAGGGTGGAGAGGATCATCGGGCCGGAGGCGGTGGCGCCGCCCCCGACATAGACCAGGTCGGCGGCGCGGGCGAGCCGGGCGGCGGCCTTGCGCCAGCGGAAGAAGCGGGGCGCCTCCTGGACGCAGACGATGTCGGGGGCGCAGGCCCGGATGACGCGGGCCAGTGCGTCGGTGTCGTCGCGCATGGAGCGGATGTTGTAGCTGAGCACGCGGACCAGCGCCGAGCCGTCGGGTTCGGTACGGGAAGCGGGCAGGTCCGCGAGCATCACATCGCCCTGTCTGTAGTTGGCGTTATCGGGATGGAAGCCGTGCTGTCAGCCCTGCCGTGCCAGGTCGGCCGCTCCTACCAGCCCCGCCTCGCCGCCGAGCCGCGCGGCGAGCACCTGGGCGTGCGGCCGCCACTGGCCGCCGACCAGCCAGCGCCGGAAGGACTTGCGGATCGGGTCGAGGACCAGGTCGCCCTCGTCCGAGACGCCGCCGCCGACGATGAACGCCGACGGGTCGAAGAGCGAGGCCAGGTCGGCGAGGCCGGCGCCGGCCCAGCGGGCGAGCTCGCGGAAGGAGTCGACGGCCACCGGGTCGCCGCGGCGGGCGGCGGCGCTGATGTGCTTGCCCTGGATGCCGTCGATGGTGCCGTCGCCGAGGGAGAGCAGGATCTCGGCGTTCTCCGGGGTCGCGTTGGCGCGCTGGTGCGCGTAGCGGACGAGGGCGCGGCCGGAGGCGTACTGCTCCCAGCAGCCCTGGCTGCCGCAGCCGCAGAGCAGCCCGTCGGGCACGACGCGGATGTGGCCGAACTCGCCCGCGACGCCGAACCGGCCGCGGCGCAGCTTGTTGCCGATGATGACGCCGCCGCCGAGGCCGGTGCCCAGCGTGATGCAGATGACGTCCTCGTGGCCCTTGCCCGCGCCGAACTTGTACTCGCCCCAGGCCGCGGCGTTGGCGTCGTTCTCGACGACGACCGGCAGCGAGATCCGCTGCTCGACCTTGTCCTTGAGCGCTTCGTGGCGCCAGTCGATGTTCGGGGCGAACAGGACCGTGGCCCGTTTGTCGTCCACGTAGCCCGCGGCTCCGATGCCGACGGCCTCGACGGCGTACCCGGCGCTGACCGTGCGCACCGCTTCCGCGATGGCGTCGATGACCCCCTCGGAGGTCTGCGGGGTCGGCACCTTGCACGTCGCGAGGATCGAGCCTTCTTCGTCGACGACGCCGGCCGCGATCTTCGTGCCGCCGATGTCGACGCCGATGGTGAGTCCCATGTGTCCCTCAGTTTTTCGGTCGAACCCCGCCGGGCCCAACGTTACCGGAGGGGGGACGGCCTCCGGTCCGGACCGCGAAGCGGACGCGGGCCTCCCGGTCAGTCGAGGTCGATCCGCTCTGTGCCGCCGCCCTCGCCCTCGCCCTTCGAACCGCTCTCGCCGTCCGCGCCCTTGGTCCAGCGCCGCTCCTGGTTCTCGACGGCGGAGCGGTAGGCGGCGAGCAGCTCCGAACCGGCCGCGGCCAGGTGGTCGAAGACCTCGGGGTTGCGCTCGATCACCGGCTCCACGGCGTTCTTCGCCTGCGTGATCAGATGCCGTACGGCCCCCTGGGCGGCCATCCCGGCGAGCGGCAGCTCGATGCCGGACACCTTGTCCGCCACGGCGTCGACCAGCTTGCGCAGTTCCTCGGCGGCGGAGCCGGGGGGCGGTCCGTACTGCTGACGGCGGCGCGCCTTCTCCGCGGCGAGGTCCTCGGCGCACGCCTTCTCCCAGGCGTCGGGCTCCGCCCTGTCGTCGACGGGGCGCTCGGTGGCATCGCTCATGGCGGACTCCTGCGGCGAGGCTGCTGTTCCCCTCGACGTTACCCGAACGGCGCACAGCGATGGTCTGCCCCACCGCGCCGCGCCGCGGGCCCCGGCCGGCCTCAGAAGCTCTTCGGCCACAGGGCGGGATCGGGGGTGAACCGCACCCGCAGTACACCGTCCCGCAGCCCCGCGCCGGAGACGGTGCAGCGGCGCAGCGCGGAGGGCAGGGGCAGGACACGGCGGAAGGGGCTGACGCTGACGATGAGTTCATCGCCGCGCCGTACCAGGTCGAGGCCCTCGCGCCGGGCGCCGGGCAGCGGCAGCAGCCAGACGAGCACGCCGTCCTCGGAGAGCCGGTCCTCGACGGTCCACGGGTCGGCGGCGCGGTCGTCCGGTCCGGCGGTCCCGGGGGCGAGCCCCGGGGCCGCGGACGCGCCGCCGGCCGTCGTCACGCAGCGGCCGGCCAGTTCCGCCGCATCGTCCGGGCCCTGGATGTCGCGGCCCAGGTGGGGGAGTTCGCAGACGGTCGCGGCAGCCTGGCCGTACTCCTCGTGGATCTCCTTGAGCGCGGTCTGCTGGCGGCCGGAGAGGGCGGCGAGGAAGGGGTCCGCGGAGCCGGTGGGCAGCAGCCGGTTGGCGACGACGGCGTCGATGCGGCAGCCCTGGAGGGCGAGTCCGGCGCGGGCGGCGCGCAGCGCCTCGGCGGCGTGCGCTCCGGGCTCGACGACGAGGCGTACGGTCGTCGACGCGGACTCGATCACGCCCTGTACGGCGGCGAGTTCGCGCTCCCAGTGCTCCGCGTGCTCGTACAGCTTCTGGGCGGGCATCGGCACGCCGACGAGCTGGGCGAGCATGGGCCGCAGCGCGCGGGCCGCCTGCCGCTCGGTGGGCAGCAGGCGGCGCAGATAGCGGCGCAGCTGCTCGGGCAGTGCGAGCAGCCGGGCCGTCTCCGCCGCGGGCGGGGCGTCGACGACGATCAGGTCCCAGCCGCCGTCGGTGTGCGCGGAGCGCAGGGCGGCGAGGGTCGCGAGGGCCTCGGCGCCGGGCAGTTCGGTCAGTTCCTCGGCGTCGAAGGGCGCCGCGCCGAGCAGGTCGAAGAGGGAGGCGCCGCGCTCCTGGAGGTCCTGGGCGTGGCCGCGGAAGCGGACGTCGGCGTCGATACGGGCGGCCCACAGGCCGGGGGCGGCGGGTATCGGCTCGACGGGCGCGAGCGATTCGGCGGGCAGGTCGGCGGCGAGCACCGCGCCCGGCACGGGGCCGCGGTCGGCGGTGAGCAACAGCGTCCGGCTGCCCTCGCGGGCGGCGGCGAGCGCCGTGGCGGCGGCGACGGTGGTGCGGCCCGCCCCGCCGGTTCCGGTGACGAGGACCGTACGCACGAGGAGCCTCCGGCGGTGGGGAGCGTGGATCGGGGGGGGCGGCGCCCGCTGCGGAGGGGGTGCCGTGATGGGGGGAACGGGACGTTTCGCGGGGCCGATGCGTCGCCCGGTGGGGGTGCGGCGCTACTTCGCGGGCGCGCCGGGCGTCACGTGACGGGCGCTCCCGGCGTCACTCGGCGGGCGTCCCGCCGCCCTCGACGCGCTTCTTGAGGCCGGCCAGCGCGCGGTCGATGACGACCTTCTCGGCCTTGCGCTTGATCATCCCGAGCATGGGGATCTTGACGTCGACGGTGAGCTGGTACGTCACCTCGGTGTGCTTGCCGCCGGCGGCCGGGGCCAGGCTGTACGAGCCGTCGAGCTGGCGCAGCATCTGGGACTTGACCAGCGACCAGCTGACCGTGTCCCCGGCGTCGCTCCAGGTGTAGGCGAGGGTGTGGTCGTCCTTGATCGCGCCGGCGTCGAGGACGAGCCGGACCTGTGCGGCGCGGCCCTGGTCGTCCTTGGCCAGCACCTCGGCCTCCTTGACCTCCCCGGTCCACTCCGGGTAGCGGTCGAAGTCGGCGATCACCGCCATGACCTCGTTCGGGGCCGCCTCGACCGTGATGCTTGAGCTGGTGTGTTCCGCCATCTCCGTGGCTCCTCCGTACCGGTCCGCCGCCTGGTGTGCCTGCCGGTGAAGGCTACCGCGCGCCGGTCGAACGGCAGACCGCACCTCGACTCAGCGTGACGGGCGGCGCCCCGCGCTCGCGCGGCCGGGCCTCCGCCGGCGGCCGGGGGCCCGCGCCTCCACCTTAGGAGTGCCCCGATTCACCATTGCAAGGCCCATGGCCTGCCGGTGGACGCGAAGTGACCGACATTGACGCATTCTGTCGCTCCGATCCGCATCCTGCGGACGAGCGGCTGGTGGACGTGGCCGAAGACGGAGTAGGCCGGGCGGAGTTCGCGGATGGCGTCGAGGAGGGCCGAGCTGCCGCGCTCGAAGCGGCGCGCGACGGTGTCGTAGCAGAGCTCCGGGACCTCGGGCGGGATGTGCGAGCAGAGCACGTCGACCTCGCCGAGGGCGGCGATCTTCGCGGCGTAGACGTCCTCGTCGACCTCGTACGGGGTGCGCATCGGCGAGGGCAGGCCGCCGCCGACAAAGCCGAAGACCCGGCCGCCGATCTCGACCCGCTCGCCGTCGAGCACGGTGGTGCCGGGACCCGCGTATTCCGGCCAGAGCCGGGGGATGTCGACATTGCCGTACGTGGCGTAGGTGGGCGTGGGGAGGGCGGCGAAGAGCTCCGCGTACTGCTTGCGCACGGCGGTCTCGATGGCGCTCTCGCGGTCGATGCCGCCCCAGAGCCTACGGCCGAGGTCGCGGGCCTCGTCGAAGCGGCGGGCGGTGCGCAGCTCCACGAGCCGGTCGGCGTTGGCCACGCCGAAGAGGTCCGGGAAGATGCCGCGGGAGTGGTCGGCGTAGTCGAGGAACAGGACGAGGTCACCCAGACAGACCAGAGCGTCGGCGCCCTCGCCCGCCCTGGCGAGATCTGTGCTGTTGCCGTGCACATCACTGACCACATGGACTCGCATACGGATCACCCTAGGCCGAATGTCGTCGCCTCCGGAAGGTCCCCGACCTGCGGTTACTTCCCGGTCACCGGAAGGAGGGACTAGTCTGCCAGGACCAGTCCCATGGCATGCGGCGCGTCGTGTGACGCATTGAACATCTGGGCGTCACCCCTACCCCATGGCCTTACCGGTGGGTAACGTCCGGGCAGTCCGATCCCCTGCCTGACATGGACCGCAGCCGGCGCGACGCTCCCCGACGACGTAGCGGCGCCGGCGCCCGACGAGGAGCAGCAGTCTTGCGCGAGTTCAGCCTTCCGGCCCTGTACGAGGTCCCCGCGGACGGCAACCTGACGGATCTGATCCGCCGCAACGCCGCGCAGCGCCCGGATGTGACGGTCATCGGCCGCAAGGTCGACGGCCGCTGGCAGGACGTGAGCGCCGCCGCCTTCCTCGCCGAGGTCCGCTCCGCCGCGAAGGGACTGATCGCCTCCGGAGTGCGGCCGGGCGACCGGGTCGGGCTGATGTCCCGCACCCGGTACGAGTGGACGCTGCTGGACTTCGCCGTATGGAGCGCGGGCGCGGTCACCGTCCCCGTGTACGAGACCAGCTCGCCGGAGCAGATCCTGTGGATCCTCGGCGACTCCGGCGCCGTCGCCTGCCTGGTGGAGTCCCCGGCGCACGAGGCCGCCGTGGAGTCCGTACGGGACCGGCTGCCGGAACTCAAGGACATCTGGCAGATCGAGCGGGACGCCATCGGCCGGCTGCGCGACGCCGGGGAGGGCCTGACCGACGCCGCCGTCGACGAGCGCAGCGCCCTCGCGGTCGCCGACTCCCCCGCGACCATCGTCTACACCTCGGGCACCACCGGCCGCCCCAAGGGCTGCGTACTGACCCACCGCAGCTTCTTCGCGGAGGTCGGCAATGTGGTGGAGCGGCTGAAGCCGCTGTTCACCACGGGCGAGTCGGCGGTCCTGCTGTTCCTGCCGATCGCCCACGTCTTCGGCCGGCTGGTGCAGCTGGCCGCGGTGATGGCCCCGATCAAGCTGGGACACGTCAGCGACATCAAGCACCTCACCGACGAGCTGGCCACGTTCCGGCCCACGCTGGTGCTGGGCGTGCCGCGCGTCTTCGAGAAGGTCTACAACGGGGCGCGGGCCAAGGCGCAGGCCGACGGCAAGGGCAGGATCTTCGACCGGGCCGCCGAGACGGCCGTCGCCTACAGCCGCGCCCTCGACACCCCGAAGGGCCCCTCCCTCGGGCTGCGGATCAAGCACAAGATCTTCGACCGGCTGGTCTTCCGCAAGCTGCGGGCCGTCCTCGGCGGCCGCGCCACGCACGCGATCTCCGGCGGCGCCCCGCTCGGCGAACGGCTCGGCCACTTCTACCGCGGCATCGGCTTCGCGGTGCTGGAGGGGTACGGACTCACCGAGTCGTGCGCGGCGTCCGCCTTCAACCCGTGGGACCGGCAGAAGATCGGCACGGTCGGGCAGCCGCTGCCGGGCTCCGTGGTCCGCATCGCCGACGACGGCGAGGTGCTGCTGCACGGCGAGCACCTCTTCACCGGCTACTGGAACAACGAGACGGCCACCGCCGACGCGCTCTCCGACGGCTGGTTCCACACCGGGGACCTGGGCACCGTCGACGAGGACGGCTACCTGTCGATCACCGGCCGGAAGAAGGAGATCATCGTGACGGCGGGCGGCAAGAACGTCGCCCCCGCCGTACTGGAGGACCGCATCCGGGCGCACGCGCTGGTCGCCGAATGCATGGTGGTCGGCGACGGACGTCCGTTCGTGGGCGCCCTGATCACCCTCGACGAGGAATTCCTGCCCCGCTGGCTGACAGACCACGGCCGTCCGGCAGGACTGACAGCGGCCGACCTGACCTCCGACCCCGGACTCCTGGCAGAGGTCCAGAAGGCCGTCGACGACGGCAACGCCGCCGTCTCCAAGGCGGAATCGGTACGCGAGTTCCGGGTGCTCCCGACCCAGTTCACCGAGGAATCCGGCCACGTAACGCCATCGCTGAAGCTCAAGCGAGGCGTAGTCGCCAAGGAATTCGCCGCCGACATCGAATCCCTGTACTCCGCGTAGCCGTACAAGCCTTGTCCTCAATCGCCGGACGGGCTGAATGCGCCGTCCTCAATCGCCGGACGGGCTCGATTGAGCCCGTCCGGCGCTTGAGGACAAGCAGTCACCCGCAGCCGACACCCACGGCCCAGCCAATTCCAGCCCGTCCGGCGATTGAGGACAAAGCGGTAGCCAGCACCGCACCACTCAGCGAGCCCAGCACCCCCAGCCCGTCCGGCGCTTGAGGACAAAGCTTCCAGCCCGTCCGGCGATTGAGGACAAAGCTTTCAGCCCGTCCGGCGATTGAGGACACAGAGCCCGCCCGGCGATTGAGGGCAAGGTTCAAAGGACAGAGGCGAGGCGGCCAGCCAATTGGTCCCAGCGCCACCGCTCCTCCACCCAGGCCCGCCCCCGCTCCCCCATCCGGCGACGAAGATCCGCGTCACGCAGCAAGGTGATGATGCGGTCCGCCGCACTGGTCGGCGACCCGCCCCGCACCACGAACCCCGTCTCCCCGTCGAGCACGGCGTCCGGCGCCCCGCCGGAGTCCCCGGCCACCACCGGCAGCCCGGTGGCCGACGCTTCCAGGTACACGATCCCGAGCCCCTCGACGTCGAGCCCGCCCCGCCGCGTGCGGCACGGCATCGCGAAGACGTCCCCCGCGCCGTGGTGCGCGGGAAGGGCGGCCCATGGCACCGGCCCGGTGAAGCGGACCGAGTCCGCGACCCCGGTATCGGCGGCCAGTTTGCGCAGCTCGCCGCGGTACGGGCCGTCGCCGACGATGAGCAGCACCGCGTCCGGCACGGCGGACAGGATCCGCGGCATGGCCTGGATCAGCGTGTCCTGTCCCTTGCGCGGTACGAGCCGGGAGACGCAGACGACGACGGGGCGGTCGGTGAGCCCGAGCGGGGCCCGTACTTCGTCGCCGCCGGAGCCGGGGTGGAAGGTCTTCTCGTCGACGCCGGGCGGCAGTTGGACCATGCGGGCGGCAGCGGCGGCGGAGAGCGCGGGGGCGATCCGCGAGCGGGTGTACTCCCCCAGGTAGGTGATCGTGTCCGTGCCTTCGCCGATGCGCCGCAGCAGTTGCCGGGAGGCGGGCAGCTGCGCCCAGCCGGCCTCGTGGCCGTGGGTGGTGGCGACCAGTTTCCTGGCGCCGGCCGCGCGAAGCGCGGGGGCCATCAGGCCGAGCGGGGCGGCGGCCCCGAACCACACGGACGTGCAGCCGTGTTCGCGCAGCAGCTCGCTCGCCCGCCGGGTCGCCCGCGGCGTCGGCAGCAGCATGGTCGTACGGTCCCGCACGACGCGGAACGGCTGCTCGGCGTCGAAGCGCGCGGTGGCCTCGACGCCCTCCTGGCCGCGCTTCCAGGTGGAGGCGTAGACGACGATCTGCTCGGGGTCGAGGCGGAGCGCCATGTTGTGCAGAAACGCCTGGATGCCGCCGGGGCGGGGCGGAAAGTCGTTGGTGACGATCAAGGTCTTGTCCATCGCCTGTGACAGTACCGGGTGCGATCGGGCGGCAGTCGCGCCGCGCCCCGCCCACGTCGCCGCTCGGAGCCGCCGCGGACGGCATCATGCCTTTCTGGCCGAATGCGGAGGAATAGGATGAAGTTGAAGATTACGGTCATCTGCGGTGCGTGGCTCCTCACCCGGGCCGTGCTGCTGCTGGGCCTGTTCAAGGTGTGGACGCTGCCCGGCTCGGACGTCACCCTCGACGTCCAGTTCATCTACCAGGGCTGGTACGAGGTCCTGCGGACCGGCGCCTTCCCGCTCGACGACGTGACCTGGCAGTACCCGCCGGCCGCCGCGCTGGCCGTACTCTCCCCCGGCCTGCTGCCGTTCCTCGACTACGCCCCGGCGTTCTTCGCGCTGTCCTGCCTGACGGACGCCGCCGTCTTCGCGACCCTCCTCCACACCGGGCGGCGCGCGGGCCGCAGCGGGGCGGGGGCCTGGCTGTGGACCGCCGGGCTGCCGCTGCTCGGCCCGATCGTCTACGCGCGCTACGACCTGATGGTCACCGCGGTCGCCGTGGCCGCCCTGCTCGTCGCCGCCCGCCTGCCGCGCACGGCGGGCGCGCTCGCCGGCTTCGGCGCGCTGCTGAAGGTCTGGCCGGTGCTGCTGCTCATCGGCGTTCCGCGCGGCCCCCGCACCCGCGCGACCTGGGGCGCGGCCGTTCTGACCGCGGCGGGCCTCACCCTGCTCGCCGCGGCGGCGGTGCCCGGCGCGCTCTCCTTCCTGACCTCCCAGCGCGACCGGGGCACCGAGGTGGAGTCCCTGGGCGCCCTCGTCTTCCACGCGGCCCGCCAGTTCGGGTGGAGCGGCTACGCGCGGTACACCTACGGCTCGGTGGAGTTCGTCGGCCCGTACGTGCCGCTGGTCAGCCGGATCGCGCTGGCGCTGACCGTGTCCGCGTTCTGCGGACTGCTGCTGTGGCGGCTGCGGGCGCGGCGGTTCGCGGCGCGCACGCCGTTCGACGCGGCCTTCGCGGCCGTGCTGCTCTTCACCACCACGAGCCGGGTCATCAGCCCGCAGTACCTGGTGTGGCTGATCGGTCTCGCCGCCGTCTGCCTGACCACCCGCACGACCCGGCAGCGGCTGCCCGCCGTCCTGGTGCTGCTCGCGGCCCCGCTGACGCAGCTCGAATTCCCCGTCTGGTTCTCGCACGTCTCGCACAGCGACTGGCAGGGCGTCGTGCCGCTGGCCCTGCGCAACGGGCTGCTGGTGGCCGCGACGCTGATCGCCTGCGTCCGGCTGTGGCGCGAGACGGTCACGGAGCCGCGCAAGTCCGCGACAGCCCCGCGCCCCGAAGAGCGGGCGCCCGCGCTCATTCCTTGAGCTCCTTCGTCATGTACGAGCGCCAGCGCGCGGTGAACTCCTCCGCGCTCAGCCCCAGTACGCCGCCGAGCGCGGCCTCCACCGCCCCGTCCCGCCGCCGGCCGCCGCCCACCTCGCGGTAGAACTCGACGAGTTTCGCGTCGCCCCACTTGTCGGCGATCATGCGGCAGGCGAGCCAGCCCTCCTCGTACGCCCGGGCCAGCCGCTGGGCCTCGCCCGCGAAGCCGAAGTCCGCGTCGGCCGGCAGTTTCGCGGGCAGTTCGCCGCGCGACACGGCGCCGGCCAGTTCGGGGGCCGCCGCACGGGCCGTACGGCCCGTGGCACGGTAGCCGGCCCAGTCCGCGAAGCCCTCGGACAGCCACAGCGGCGTGGCCGACGACGTGTACGGGCGGGTGGCCACGTGCGCGGTCTCGTGGGTGAGCACCACCTGGCGGCCGAGCGTGCCGAGGGTGCCGTACGCCTCGGGGTTGACGATCACCCGGTCGGCGGGGGCCGCGCCCGCGCCGCCGACCTCGCCGGTGGTGACGGCCGCGATGCCGCTGTACGACGCGGGGGACGCGCTGAGCAGACCGGCCATCCGCTCCAGCGAGGCGGGCAGTTCGACGACCACCCGGTGCGCCCACGCGCCCCGCCAGGCGGCGTCCACGGCGGGTACGGCCCGGTCGGCGTCGGCCGCGAGCGCCCGCAGCCTGGCGCGGTCCTGGCCGACGCCCATCACGAGGCTGTGCGCGCCCCGTACGACGGTGACCGGGCCCTGGTCCCAGAGCCGGCTGCCGTCGCTCTCCTCCGCGGCCACGTACCAGCGGCCGCCGCGCTCGGCCAGCGTCAGCTTCCGCGCGACGGTGACGGGCACGGTGTCGTAGCCGGCGAGCCGGTAGCGCAGGTCGGCCCGTACGGCGAGGCGCTTGCCGCCGCCCGCCGCCGGAGCGAAGCCGCCCGTGCCGCGCACCCGGTACTCCCAGGAGGCCAGCGGCACCTGGGACAGATTGCCGAACACCTTCCGCTGCCGGTCCCGCAGCGCCGTGGCGTCCCGGTCGACGGTGGCCAGATAGGTCGTCTCGTCCCGCTCCCGCAGCGCCGCGGCCCGCCGGTCCAGCAGCTGCTGGACGCCTCTCGTGTCGGGGGGTGCCTCCCCGTCGGACCCGCATCCGGCGAGTCCCGGCAGCGCGAGCGCCGCCACCGCCGCGCAGAGCACCGTCCGCCGCCCGACCCGCCACCCCTGAGCTGCCACTCCCCGATCGTACGGGCGGCGGCTACGGCCGGGTGACCGAGGAGATGGGCATCATGCCGACCGGATCGGAGCGGACCGACGCGCCGGGGTAGGGGGCGTGCACCACCTGTCCGTTGCCGACGTACATCCCCACATGGCTGGCGTCGTCGCGGTAGACGACGAGGTCGCCGGGGCGGGCCTGGCCCACCGGCACGTGCTGCCCGGCGTCACGCTGCGCCTGCGAGGTGCGCGGCAGCGACACCCCGGCCCGCCCGTACGCCCACTGCATCAGCCCCGAGCAGTCGAAGGAGCCGGGGCCCGACGCGCCCCACACGTACGGGGCCCCCATCGCGCCCCGTACGGCCGCGACCGCGGCGGCGGCCCGCCCGGACGCGGCGGCGCCGCCCACGATGTCGGGCAGCGAGGTGGCGCGCGCGTCGGAGCGCGAGGCCCGGTCGTACGCCCGGCGCTGGGCTTCGGTCAGCGAGTTGAGCAGCTTGCGCGCGGTGGCGAGCTTCCGCTCGACGTCCCGCTTGTGCTCCCGGACCGCTCTGCGGCTGTTCTCCAGGTCGGCGAGGACCCGGGAGGCCTCGACGCGTTCCTGCCCCAGAGCGCGCTGGGCCCCTTGGAGCGCCCGAAGTTGCCCGGCCTGGCGGCCCGTGAGGCGGTCGAGGGTGGCCGCCTTCTCCAGGTAGCCGTCCGGGTCGGAGGAGAGCAGCAGGGCGACGCCGGGGTCGATGCCGCCGGAGCGGTACTGGGCGCCGGCGATGGCGCCGAGCGCCGTGCGCATCCGGTTGACGCGCTCCTGGCCGCGTGCCGCGCGGTCCTGGATGTGCGCCACTCGGTCGCGGAGCCTGCCGCTGCTCTCGTCCGCCGCGTTGAACCGCTCGGTGGCCCGCTCGGCCTGCTCGTAGAGCCGGTCCACCTGGGCCTTCACGGTCTTGGCGGTCGCGGGGTGCTCCCGCGGCTCGGCGCCGGCCGGGGTCGCCGCCAGCGCGGCCGCGGCGGTGGCCACGGCCACGGAGATGACGGTGGCCTGCGTGAGCCCGGACTGCGTGGGACGGCGATGGGACGCCACTGGAAGCCGCACTCCCTTCCGCTGTGTGCGGCCCCTGCCGCCCGGGGACGGGCGTACGACATGCCGGGGAACCGCGCGCCAGACAGTAGCCGCGCGATCACTCGGGGTCCACGGAACGCGCCGTGGGACAAACGCGACGCCCCGCCGGAGACGCAGGTCACCGGCGGGGCGCTCAGTCAGCGGTCAATACCGCGATTCGCCCGAACGGGCGTTATGGCGCAGAGTTTCAGCCGACGCGGACGCCGAACTGGAAGGGCATGTTGTCCATCGACTCGTAGCGCACGTTGGCGCCGGTGTGGGGTGCGTGCAGCACCTGGCCGTTGCCCGCGTACAGGCCGATGTGGGTCAGCCCGGAGTTGAACAGCACCAGGTCGCCCGGCTTGAGCTGACTCCGCGTCAGGTGCTGACCGTCGCTGGCCTGGGCCTGGGACGTGCGGTCGAGGTGGACGTTGGCCTGCGCGTACGCCCACGAGGTCAGCCCGGAGCAGTCGAAGGAGTTGGGGCCGGTGGCGCCCCACACATAGGGGGTGCCGATCTTGGTCTTCGCGGCGTTCAGCGCGGCGGCGGCGCGACCCGACTCGGGGACGTCGTGGCCGAGGTCGGCGTGCTCGCCGGAACGGTCGGCGTGGGAGGAGCCCGCGTTCTCCTGCTTCTGCAGCTCCTCCTTCTCCTTGGCGGTCAGGGTGTTGAGGAGCTCCTGGGCGTCGGCCAGCTTGCCCTGGACCTCCTTCTTCTTGCTCTCCAGCACCTTGCGGGTGTCCGCGAGGTCGGCGAGCTTGCCGGACGCCTCCTCGCGCTCCTGCTTCAGCGTCCGCTGCTTCTCACGGATCTGCTTGAGCGCGTCGGCCTGCTTGGT
>NZ_JBFAIV010000036.1:0-86571 GCF_040654875.1 Streptomyces sp. NPDC050610
GCTCGGCCGAAGTACCCACCGGCGCAGGCAAGTTCCGCGCCGATGCCCTGGTGAAGAGGGTGCCGAAGCGGGCCTGGCAGAAGCTCTCGGCCGGATGCGGCGCGAAGGGGCAGCGGTTCTACGACTGGGCCGTCATCGACCTCGCCGAGCCGGCCCCGGGCCGCCACCAGTTGCTGATCCGCCGCAACCGCACCACCGGGGAACTCGCCTACTACCGCTGCCGCTCCACCACACCGACATCCCTGGCCACTCTGATCAAGGTCGCAGTCGCAGGGAAAGGTGCGCGGAATCGAGACGCGCGGAGGCCGACCTCCGGTCCGCCGTGCTGGCATCAAGGTGCCAAGGCCGGTTTGTCTCCCGGCCTCCGCCTTCCCCGCGCCGTGGCCGTTATATGAGCATGTGACGCCGTGGCGGTTAGCTGCGATCGGGCTTGATGGTCCGGCGCGGACAGTGCTGCGGTGCGGGTCGACGGGCGCGGCCGTGTGGACTTGCGTCGACGTAATTGACACAGCAGCCCGGCGTGCGCCATCGGGTACCGATATTGGAGGCGGTTAGAGGAGAGTCGGCTGAGTCCCGTGAGTGCGGCACGCCTGCGGGGTGCGACTCGCCATTCTCCCGTACGAGAAAGGGATATGTCGGGGCGATGAGTTCGACCATGGAGATTGCGCCGGACATGTTGGAGTGTCGAAGCTCGGAGTATCTGATCGCGCTGCGGGACAAGAGCCTCCCGACGGCGCCGGTTGTGGAAGTACCGATCGCTGCGCTGAGACTGACACGGACGCCGCGGCTGGCGGGGGAGGACAGCGAGTACACCCATGAGCTCGCCGAGAAGGAGACCCGGCTGCCTCCGATCCTCGTGCATCGCGGGACGATGTCGGTCATCGACGGTCTGCACCGGCTGCGGGCTGCGGAGTTGCGCGGACAGGACCGCATAGAGGTGCGGTTCTTCGACGGAGTCGAGGCCGAGGCCGACCTCCTGGCCGTGGCGACCAACATCGTGCATGGCAAGCCGTTGTCGACGGAGGATCGGATGGCTGCCGCCGGTCGCGTCATTGCCTCTCAGCCGCAGTGGTCAGACCGGGCGGTCGCCGTTGTCGTCGGCATGTCAGCCCGCAGGGTCGCCCAAATCCGCCGCCAGATGTCGGGCGACGTGTCGGCGTCGGACCATCGGATCGGACTGGACGGCCGGGCCAGGCCGCTTGACGCCACGCGCGGCCGTGAGGTCGCGGGAGCCCTCATCAAGGCGGACCCCAGCGCCTCGCTGCGCACCATCGCCCGGCAAGCGGGCATCTCGCCGGCCACGGTCGCCGATGTACGCAACCGGATCATGCGCGGCGACGATCCCGTGCCGCCGAAATTGCGGGGCATCACGCCCGGTCCGAACGGTACCCCGGAATCCCGGGAACGCGCTGCCGAGCGCTTCCTGAACGCCGTGCAGTCGCCGGAAGAACTGCTCGACGTCTTCAGCTCCTTACGGCGGGACCCCTCGCTGCGCTTCAACGACTCGGGCCGGACGATCCTGCGGTTGCTGGACGTCTGCGCCATGGTGGCGCGCGAACGGCAGACGATCCTCGCCTCCGTGCCGGCCCACTGCCGGGTGCCGATGGCGACGCTGATGAACGGTTACGCGGACCTGTGGCGGAGCCTGGGCGACGAGTTGAGCGGTGAGCAGGCCGTCGACGGTGCGGACGGCTTCTGACCTCGGGGCGGCACGGTTGTTCAAATCGACGTAGTCGGTACACAGGTGGGCGGTGCCCTCCCCCCACGGGTTGTGTTGTAGCGGGTGGTCACGCTTGTTGTTCGACGACGTCGCAGTGGCGGCAGTCGGTCCGGTCGAAGGCCAAGGGAGTTGGTGGCTTGCAGAATGTGCTGTCCGGCGCCACCACACTCTTTGTCGCGTCGGAGGTGGCCAGCGGCAAGGTAATCGGCTCCGCGTACAACGGTGGTTCGACAAGCTGGCTGACAGGGCGGGTACGACGAGGTGTCCACGAAGCCGTCCAGGCGTCGGAGAAAGACATCCACCGTTTTCCCGGGGCTGATCTTCGTCTTCGTGTAGGTCCCGGGGGCAGGAGCCACGCCGGGACGTCAGGACGGGCGGCCCAGATCGGCGTAGTCGTCGTTCCACAGGTCCTCGGTCGCGTCCGGGAGGATCGGCACCCGGTCCGGATTCAGCGCCGCGAGCGCGTGCTCGTCGTGGGCGACCAGCAGCACGGCGCCCGGATAGGTAGCCAGCGCTGCCAGCACCTCGTCGCGCGAAGCAGGGTCCAGGTTGTTGGTGGGCTCGTCCAACAGCAGGACATTGGCGCTGGAGTTCACGAGACAGGCCAGAGCCAGCCGGGTCTTCTCGCCTCCGGAGAGCACCCCGGCCCGCTTCTCCACGTCGTCCCCGGTGAACAGGAACGCCCCGAGCACTTGGCGGGCCTCGCCGTCACCCAGGTGCGGCGCGGCCGATGCCAGGTTGGCGGCTACGGTGGCGGAGAGATCGAGGGTGTCGTGCTCCTGTGCGAAGTAGCCGAGACGCAGTCCGTGCCCCGGCAGCACCTCGCCCTCGTCCGGCTCGGTGGCCCCGGCGAGGATGCGCAACAGCGTTGTCTTTCCGGCCCCGTTGAGCCCCAGGACGACCAGCCGGTTGCCGCGCTCCACCGTCAGGTCGACGCCCGAGAGCGCCTCCTGCGTCCCGTACGCCTTCGTCCAGCGTTGTCCTGCCGGCTCCGTTCCTGCCGACGAGCCCGACCCGGTCGCCGGGCGCGACGTTGAAGAACACCTTCGACAGGAGTAAGCGGGCGCCAGCCCGCACCTCTACGTCGCGTACGTCAAGCATGTGGCAGTGCTCCGGTCGAGCGCGAGGGGTGGGTGGATGCGGAAGTAAGGCGGACCCGGCTGGGCGACCGGCACATTGGCACCAACGTACCCGTCCGGTCGAGCTGTTCGGTCAGACACAGGTCGTGCGCCGGTCAGCTCTTGAGGGCGCCCTCGCCCGTCCCCCGGAAGAAGAAGCGCTGGAGGCAGGCAAACAGGACGTTGAGCGGGGCGACGGCGACGACGCTGCCGACGGCGTCCAGATGCGGGTCCCGGGAGAAGACACTGTGCAGGGGTACAGGCTGAAGGCCGTGACGCCCCCGACGCCGGGCAGCAGGAACAGGCAGGGGCTGATCGCCCGGTGCGCGGCGGGCCGGGTTCGCGCACTGCGTCGACTCATCAACTCTGCCACAGCAGGGCGTTGCACTGTGCGACGGCGTCGTCGAGCGCCTTCCGAGGCGACTTCTTGCCCTGGAGCGCCCTGCTGCAGGATCGTCTTCATCTCGTTGCTCATGATCACGGGCGTGTAGTTCACCGCGCCCTTGAAGCGTGCGGCCGCAGGCTCCTTGTCGAGGTTCGTCAGCAGACCCGCCTTGGCCAAGGGAAAGGCGAGGTCGGGCGCGACATGTACGGCGTCGGGCAGGGTCCCCGCACCGGCTTGGGCGCTGAGCTTGCCCCCGTAGCCGTCGGCGGGTTGGTCGGTCCACTCGACCTGGACGCCTGGATGCTGTTTCTCGAACTCGTCGAGGATTCCGTCAACGTAGTCCTTTTAGTTCGCCCGGAGGTTCCA
Organism: Streptomyces sp. NPDC050610; assembly: GCF_040654875.1. Lineage (NCBI taxonomy): Bacteria > Bacillati > Actinomycetota > Actinomycetes > Kitasatosporales > Streptomycetaceae > Streptomyces > Streptomyces sp. NPDC050610. Next base: position 3,590 of record NZ_JBFAIV010000036.1, read on the forward strand.
GGAACGGAAGGTGATCTCCCCGGATATTTTTCCGCTCGCGCTGCTCTCACCGTCGTCGCTTCCGGAACAGGCGGTCAAGGCGGTGAGGGGCAGGAGGGCGATTCCGAGGTCGACCACTTTCGGACAAGACCTGCTGATTGAGGACATGGCCAACAAACTTCTTTGAATCGGAATTCCCGGCGTATGAGAGGGGAGGGAAAATTCCTGTCGCGGCTCCGGGTGTCAATGCTGTTCGACTCGGAACGGCCACCTTGACGCTGTGAACGAGGCGGCTCTAGCGTGATTCGCAATCCAGGGAAGCGAGTGATTACCTTGAAACCGGTCCTAAGGCTGCCCGTAGCCCTGCAGAGGGATCACAACACCTATCTCTCGGGTGCTTTTCCCCTCTGCGTTATCCTTGCGGACCCAGGCATGACCGGATGGTTCTACTCTAGATATGTGCAGCTTTATGCCATGGGCGCGTCGTCCGACGAGCAGACCCTGTACATCGACTTCCTCGATTCGTGGAGCTGTGCGGACGTTCTCGACGTCCGCGTCGTCGAACGGTCGGAGGCAGAGAGGATCGAGTCGTTCGTGGATTTCGCGAAGGACTTCCTCAACGAGGGGTTCTCCTGTGTCATATGGGTCGACGAGTCCCATCTGCGCAGCTGGTCTGAACCCTTCGTCCACGACCTCCTCCTCCACGGATACGACGACCGGACCCGGGAATTCGACGTTCTCGGCTTCGACGGCGACCGTGTCTTCACCCGCCTGCGCTGGGGATACGAGGAGTTCTCCGAGGCTTTCGCCCGCGGGCTCCGCCTCTCCGCGCCAGGCGGGCCCTTCGAGTACATCCATCATCCGATGAGGCTGATGCGCGCGAAGGGCCAGAGTCATGAATTCTCCCTCCCTGTCTTCAGAGGCCAGGTGTGTGACTTCCTGGGGGGTCCCTCCGCGGATCCCACCCGGGACGGGCGGAGCAACTGGTGGTGGACCTTCCATCCGGACCCGGAGAAACTGCCGGACGACTTCTCGACCGTCACCGGGGTGGCGGTCTACGAAAGGTTTCTGTATCAGCTGGGCGAATTGCACCGCAAGGGCAGGGAGGTCGACTATCGATTGTTCCACCTTCTGTGGGAACATAAGGCCGGTATGGTGAAACGCCTAGAGTACGTCTCCGAGAATCTCGGCATGGGGAAGTATCTTCAGGATGTCACGGCGGGCTACCGGATGCTGACCTCCGATCTCTTCAGGCTCCGTATGAATGTCCTCGCCGAAATGCGGCGGGGGAGGGCGGACGGGAACATACCCGAACATGCCGATGCCGTCAGACGGGTATGGCAGCGGGAAGAATCCGTGGCGGAGAAACTCCACGCGGTCCTGCGTGTCTTCTGACCGCACCGGACTTTTCTGCGACCGCACCGCCGGCTCAGCGTGCCGTGGAGAGCGAAGCGGCCAGGCCCGCGACGGTCGGGGCGGTGAAGAGCGAGTCCAGGGGGACCTCCACCCCGAACGCCTCCCCGACCTGCGTCAGCATGCGTAGTGCGTCGAGGGAACTGCCGCCCAGGACGAAGAAGGACTCGTGCAGCGTGATGGTGTCCTCCGGCAGTTCGAGCAGGCCCGCGAAGATCCCCGCGATGGTCTTCTCCTCGGACGTGGTCGGGAACTTCGGCCCGTCGTCCGGCCGGCCCGCGGCGGGCGCGGCCGTCAGCGCGGCCAGGTCGACCCTGCCGGAGGCTGTCAGCGGCATCACCGGCACCTCCACCACCTCGACGGACGGATCCTGCACCAGCGACTCCACCCGAGGGTGGGGATTCTCCGCCCGGCGTCGGCGGGTGACGAGGAGCGTTCGGCCTCCGGCCTCTTCGGCGGCCCCGGGGAGCAGGACGGCGTCGGCGACCGAGGGATGGGCGCGCACCAGCCGTTCCACCGGGTGCGCCGCGGAGAGCCGCTCCACGCTCCCGTCCGGCAGACGCCTTGCCGCGTCGCCGGTCGGGCGGGGGACGGTGCCCAGTCCGCGACCGAGGAACAGCGTGCCCGGAGCGCCCACCGGCGCGGGCCCGCCCGACGCGTCGAGGACCAGGAGTGTGATCCCGGCGGACGGACGGCCGACGCGCCCGGCCCGGCCGTCGTTGGTCCGGCCCCGGTGCATCGCGACCGGCAGCGGGTGCCCGTCGGGCCGGTAGAGGCCCACCAGCTCGCAGGCGGCACCGAAGAGCGCCGTGACGTGCTCGGTGTCCGCGTCCTCCAATGGCTCGCCGTCCAGCGCCAGCAGCCGCACCGTGTGTGTCCGGGCTGGGGGCCCGGCGGCGGCCCAGGACCGTACGGTGCGCGGGGTGGCACCCGTCAGGACCGTCGTCCGGTGGTCGGCGACCTGGCGCGGGACCCCGGTGGAGACGGTTTCTTCCGGAGCAAGGACCAGGAGCGCACCGGTGGCCAGGGCCGCCAGGGCCTGTGCCGCCCACGTGGCGCCGAGCGGCCCCAGGTGCAGCACGACGTCGTGGGAGTCCAGCCCGCAGACCTCGGCGAACTCCGCCGCGCAACGGCACTGTGCGTCGTGCCGTGCAGCGGCGGACGAGTCCGAGGCGCCAAGTTCCGGAAGGCCGCCGTCCAGGCGCAGCACCGGCAGGGCACCGGGCACCGCCAGGTGCGACAGGACCTGATTGGTCGTCAGCAGCGCGCCGGGGCGACCCTCGACAAGGGCGTGGGCCCAGTCGGCCTCGGCGTCCTGCGGGTCGAGAGCCAGCAGCGAGGCGCCCGCCACGGAGACGGCCAGGGCCGCGATGACGGTGTCCGGAGAGGGGGACGCCCACACCGCGACGGTGTCCCCGGCGCCGATACCCTGCCCGGCCAGCCAGTCCGCCACACGGCGGGACCGGTCGTGCAGTTCGCCGAAGCCGAGCCGTCGGCCGTCCATCGACACTGCGGTGAGGTCGGGGGCCGTCCCTGCCCGCCCGGCGACGGCGTGGGGCGGACACCGGGGCCCGCAGTCCGGCGGCACCGCCCGCGGCGTCCGCTCCAGCTCCGCCGCGCGCTCCGCGGCGGTGACAGCGGGCAGCTCCCCCAGCCGGCGGTCGAGGCCGCCGGCGAACCCGTCGAGGACCAGCTCCAGTTGGGCCAGGAACAGAACCGCGTCGTCGGCGGTGTAGCGGGCGTTGTCCCGCGCGATGATCAGTTGCAGCTCGTCGCCCTCTACCACCAGCACCGACAGCGGCAGGTCGTTGCGCTGCACGTACGAGATGTCCTCGACACCGATGGTCTGTCGGCGCAGGCCGGACAGGTCGGTGGGGTAGTTCTCCACGATTACGGCGGTCTCGAAGAGGGGCTGCCCCGCAGGCCGTCCCGCGGCCGACGCCACCTCGGCGAGGGCGACGTGCCCGGCCTGCTGCAATTCGACTTGCTGCGTGTGGGTGGCCGAGAGCAGTTCTCGCACCGACCGGGCGGGATCGGCGTCGACCCGGGTGGGCAGCGTGTTGAGCAGCACGCCGACCATCGCGTCGGAGCCCGCGAGCTCCGGGGGCCGGACGCTCACGGTGGTGCCGAAGACGACCGAGGGTTCGGCCGCGTAACGGGACAGGGTGACTCCCCAGGCGGCCTGGACCAGGCTGCTCAGGGTGATCTGCGCCTCACGGGCCGTGGCACGCAGACGGACCAGCCGGTCCCCGGGGACCGTCGTGCGTACTTCGGCCAAGCGCGCTCCGGCCGGCGCTCCACCGGGACGGCCGGTGCTCGGCAGGACGGTCGGCCCTGACGTGCTCGCGAGCCGCTCCGTGAGACCGCGTAGGGCCGGCGAGCCGGCCTGACGCTGCCGCCAGGCGAGGAAGTCGCGGTAGGGGCGGCGCTGCGGCAGCCGCAGAGTGATGCCCCTGCACTGCGCCTCGTACGCGCTCAACAGGTCGTCGAGGACGAGCTGGGCGCTCCAGCCGTCGATCAGCAGATGGTGGTAGGTCCACACCAGCACGTCGTGGTCGTCGTCGACGGTGACACAGGCAAGCCGGGTCAGCGGAGAGCGGTCCAGCCGGAAGCCGAGGGCCCGGTCCTCGCGCAGCAGCCGCTCCAGGCCGTCCGGCGGTCCCTGGCGCACGTCGTGCGCGGTGAAGGGGGCCCTGGCCTCACGGTGCACGACTTGCACGGGGTGCCTGGCCGTCCCGGCGTGGAAAGAGGAGCGCAGCACCGCGTGGTGGCCCACCACAGCCTCGAACGCCCGGCGCAGTGCCCCGTGGTCGGTCCGGCCGGTCAGCCGGCAGGTCAACTGGCTGACGAACAGGGCGGTGTCGTCGTCGCGCAGGGAGTGCAGCAGGATGCCCTCCTGCAACGGCGCAGGCCGAAACACGTCCTCGACGCCCTGGTTCATCGGTCCGCCTCCTCATCCGTGCCCGAAAGCATCCCGCTCAGCAGGGCGTCGAGATCGTCTTGCGCCAGCCCCGACAGAGCGAACCGCTCGGCGCTCGGCCGTCCCGCGCCGTCGCCAGGGACGGCTTCGGCCAGTTCACCGATCCGTCCGACTGCACGGTCCAGCAGTTCCCGCACGGCTTCCTCCCGTACGCCCCGCGGGTCGTAGGACAGGTCGACACGCACCCGGCCTGCGTCCGGGCGGGCCACGGCGACGAGCGCGTCGGGTCGGTCCGGCTCCGGTGGGGCGTCGCGGAACTCGAACGGTCCGTCGGCCGCCAGGACGTCCGAAACCGGGGCGTCCGGCTGCGGGGCCCAGTGGAGCCGCAGCGTCGGCCGGGGCAGGGCCGCCAAACGGCCCCGTGTCCCCGCGTCGAAGGAGAGGTGGCGCAGCGCGCCGAAGTCCGCGCCCCCGTCGGACACGGCCCTCAGAGCGGTGAAGACGTCCTCCAGGTCCTGGTGCACATCGGCGTCGTGTGCGAGGGCGACCGTGAAGGGGAACACGGCCGTGAAGGGACCGACCGCGGTGGAGAAGTCGAGGTCGGGGGGACACTTCTCGCGGCCGTCGGCGTCGAGTTCGGCGGCGAAGACCCGTGCCGCGACGGCCTCCTGCGCCGGAGGCGCGAACGCGGCCGCCAGCACTGCGGTCATCCGAGCGGCGTCCATGGTGAGGGCCGGCGCGAAGGCGGTCAGCGTACGGGGGCCCACCGGCGGGCCAGAGACGTTCACGGCGACGGGCAGCGGCGGGGGAGAGACCGGCAGCCGCTGCCAGTGCTCCATGCGGCCGGCGGCCTCGTCCCCGTTCGCCCATTCGGTCAGCAGCTCTGCCCACCGGTCGAAGGAGTCCCCGGCGGCGGGCGGTAGGCCGGGCTCGTCCCGCTGCGCCAATTCAGCCGCGTGGACGAGGTCCTGGAGCAGCGCGGGCCAGGAAACGAGGTCGGCGCCCAGCGGATCAACGGCCACCGTCAGCGTTCCGGGGCCGCCCGGCCCGGCGTCGACGAAGGTCGCGCAGATCAGGTCTCCTCGGTCCGGGTTGATCCGGCCGGTCAGTTCCGCGACGGTCTCCCCGGGCTCAGCCGGTGCTTCCCCGGCGACCGTGTCGACGACTCTCAGCACCGATGCCGAGCCCGGCGGTACGGACAGCGCGACCCGCGTCCACCGTCCGTCCTCCCGCACCAGCCGCTGGCGCAGGGACGGATGACGGGAGAGCAGGGAGCGCAGCGCCGTGCGGATGACGTCAGGACGCAGCCCTGGAGCGGTGCGCAGCACCGCCATGCGCGGTGCACGGGGCCGCTTTTCCTCCCGGGCGCGCAGCAGAGCGTACTGCTCCGGCGAGGGGAACATCGTCGGCCGTTCCGAAGCGTTTCCCGCGCGCAGAGCCTCGGTGAGCTCGGCCAGGGTGGGGTGGGTGAACAGCAGTCGGGGGGTAAGCCGAATGCCGACCTCCTGGGCGCGGCGGCAGATCATCATGGCGGTGATGGAGTTGCCGCCCAGATCGAGAAAGTGGTCGTGGTCGCCGATCTCCTCGACGCCGAGCGACTGGGTCCAGATGTCCGCGAGCGTTCGCCCGAAGGTACCGGGTTCGGATTTCATGCGAGACCACCAAGTCGTGATGAGTACAGGGGCGCCGGGCCAAGGGTTCCGGTGATCTGCGGCGGCCAGCCGGCCTCGTCCAGGCCGTACTGGCAGAGGAATGCGAAGGCCAGCCGTTCCAGGCCGAAGCCCATGCAGCCCGAGCGCAGCGTCGAAGTGTCCGCGAACGCGAGGTCGAAGCGGCGGGTGAAGAAGTCGTCCGCGTAGTTGAAGGAACCGACGGCGACCGTCCGTCCGTCACCGATCGGCATCCGCAGTTCGTACTTGGTCTCGGCGAGCGCTTGGACGGCGAGCTGGTCGCCGCGGTCGGCGCCGAGGAAGAAGGGGTCGTTCGCGACCTCTAGGTGAGCCTGCAACCCGAGGCAGGCGAGGAGTTCGCGGACCTCCTCCATCAGCCGCTGACGGGTGTTCCGGACGAAGGTCCGGTCGCCGAAGAAGACCGTCTCCCTGATGGTGAAGTCCCACAGACGCTCCAGGCCGTGCGCGTAGCGCGACTCGTGCCGGAACGACGCGCCGCGGCTGGTGATCACAGTGCCCTTGCCGGGCGCGAACCGGCGGCCGGCGAACTGGTGGTAGGTGTGGAAGCACATCGTCGGCGGCAGACAATGGTCCGCCGGGGCCGCCAGGCCCACGGCGTAGTCGGACACCTCTGCACCCTCCTGCTTGAGACGGGCGAACCGTCGGTAGGAGTCGATGTCGGAGTGCAGCCGGGTCACGAACATCACGAAGTGCGGGAACGAGTCGAAGTAGCCGCACCGTTCCACGACCGAGGTGGGCAGCAGCGTCGGGTAGCGGTACTCCACCGCCGCGAACCGCTCTGTGACCAGGGCGCGGAGCGTGGCGTCCAGCCGGTCCAGGACCCTCAGCAGCGGCCCGCCGATCGCCATCTGCCCGGGTCCCGAGTGGAACACGTCGTCACGATCCAGCAGTTCGAACAGCACGTCGCGCGCTTCGCGTCCCGAACCCGGCAGTTCCCAGATCTTCTTCTGCGGGATGTTCATCCGGCGGCTGATGTCCTCGGCGACCACCTCGCGGACGGCGCGGGCGATCTCGCTCGGCGTCCGGCGGGCCGTCGCGGAGATCCGCAGCGCCAGGCCCGTCAGCAGGCCGTCCGGCGACATGAGGAGGGAGAAGTCCTCAATTCCCTCATCCATGAAGAAGACATGGCGGGTCAGGTCCTCTGAATGCCACGCGCCGAGCGGGGCGTCGAACGTGACCTGGTGCCATTCTCCGTCATCGGACGAGCTCTCCTGTCGGGTTGAAATAGCATTCACCACCAGAACGGGTACCGTGGTCGTCGGATGCGCGACACGATATGCAAGGACTTCACTGTCTGACCACCGCCGCCGTGTTTCGGGAGGATTCCGGACAGTCCCGTCGGCCGCGACGGATTTGCGTACTGCTCGGCGGGATCCGTCAGCGCCGTCCGGGGAGGTTGAATTCCGAATGCGGGAAGGTCTGAGTTGTGTGGCTCATGTTCCGAGATTCACGCCGAGCGGAATCTGGTGTGTCCCGTGTTCAAGTGCGGTCAGGAAACAGTCGGCCGGCGGCGTCCGGTGCATGACGCCGTATCCGGGCCGGTGTGAAGAACTCCTCGATCCGCAGGCTCCCCGCGAAGACCCCCAGCAGGTCCTGGCGCAGCGACTCGTCCTTGGCGGAGGCACGCAGCAGCCCGGCGAAGTCGTCGTCCAACGGGGCGAGGGACGCCTGACGACAGATGAACTCGAACGTCGCCCCGCGCCCCGCGTCCCGCCGCGCCGCGTACCGGGCCAGGGCGCGGGCCATCGGCGTGCGGCCGGCCAGGCCCTGGCCGAGCGCCCGGGACAGGTGGTCCGCGTCGGTGAAGGCGTCCGTGATGCCATGCGCGCCGATCGGGTCCTTGTGCTGGCCGGCGTCGCCCGCCAGCGCCCATCCCGGGCCGTGTGCCTGGCGGAAGAAGTTCGGCACCCGGCCCGCCGCTCGGACCCTGCCGGTCCGTTCGGCCCCGCGCAACCGCCCGGCCACCTCGGGCAGCCGCTCCAGCGACCGCAGGTACAGCCGCTCGGCACCGGTGTGGTGGGCCAGGAACTCGGGGCGCGGGAGCGTCAGCGCCACCACGGTCAGCCCGTCATGGGTCGGCCACATCGCCACCCCCCTACCAGGCCGCACCACCGTCCGGGCGCCGTCGACCGGCAGGTGAGCCCAGTAGGCGTACAGGGTCGAGGCAAGCGCCCCGCGGTCACGGGTCATTGGGGCGGCCACAGCCCGCGCGACCGTGGAGTCGCGCCCGTCGGCGCCGACCACGACACGGGCGAGCCCGGTGAAAGCGTCACCCCGCCGGTCACGGCCGGTGACCCCCACGACGGTGTCGCCCTGCCATAGCACGTCGCGCACCGCGCAGCCCTCGCGCACCTCCGCGCCGGCGGCGCGGGCCGCCCTGACCAGCAGGGCGTCCAGGACATGGCGCCGCGGGGCGTAGGTGGTGGCCGGCGCGCCGTACGACAGCGGGGTGCCGCTGAGCACCATGTCGCCAAGGTCCACGCTCAGCCGCTCGATCGGCGGGCAGCCGGAATTCGCCAACGCGTCCAACAGACCCCAGGAAGACAGGAGTTCGATGCCACCGCGCAGGATCCAGTGGGTCGAGAGCGTGTCGCTGGGAAATTCGGCACGGTCCAAGAGCAGAACCGAACGGCCCGCGCGGGCGAGCAGCATGGCGAGCGGTGCTCCAGCGCACCGGGCACCCACGACGATCACATCGTACTGACTCATGCGGGACGACTGTAGAAGCCCGGCGGGGGTTCGCCCGGTGTTCGATGTGAGCACTCGCACGGCCCTGTGTCTTCATGGATCAGCCCATAGGATCGCCCGACACATCCTGCACGGATTCCCGTTCAAGGGAGGGCACTCGAATGTCGAAGCCCTTTGGAAGGATCGCGCCGGAGCGGACCACGCCATTGGAATGGGCGGCCGCACTCGACGCCCACCCCCGGATTCGGGCGGTGGAAATGGAATACGGGCCCGAGGGAAACCTGTCCCGCATACACGTGGTTCCCCACGAGGACACGTCCGGCCTCGGTACGATCGTCGAGGATTTCGCGGTGGATTCCTGGCGTGCGGTCTTCGAAGACTGCTACGACCCCGCCGGATCCGACGACGAGCTCGAGGACGCGCGCTACCGCGGCTGGCGGGACGGCATTACGGGACTTCCGGTACCCGCCGCCGACATGGCCGAGTGGGCCGACGTCACGGTGGAGCGGATCGCCAGGCGCGCGCCCCGCCGGATCCTGGAGATAGGCGCCGGATTCGGCCTCCTGATGGAGCCGTTGGTGCGGAGGCTGCGCCCCGCTTCGTATACCGCCACCGACTTCTCCCAGCACGCCGTGGCGCGGCTGCGGGAACTGGCGGGCCCGCTGACGGCACAGTCCCCGGACACGGAGATCACTGTGGCAGAGGGCGACGCGCTGGCCCGCCCGCCGGGAGACGGCTACGACATGGTGGTCATCAATTCGGTCGTGCAGTACTTCCCTTCGGTGCTGTATCTGGAGGCCGTACTGCGCCGGGTGCTACCTCTGGTGCAGCCGGGCGGGCACGTCTACCTCGGAGACCTGCGGCACCCCCGGCTCCTCGGTGCGATGACTGCGCTTGGGCACCGCCGGGCCGCGCCGGGCGCAGCCCGTGAAACGCTCGCCGCGCGCGTGGCCCGCGATCTGCGGCTGGACGGCGAACTCGCCGTGGACCCCGGACATCTGCACCAATTGCCGCGGTGCTTCCCCAAGGTGACGGAGGTGGAGAGCGCCCCGCGCCGCGGTGCGGCCCCGACCGAGATGACCCTCTACCGCTACGACGCGGTCCTGCACGTGGGCTGCGCCAAGCCGGACGGTGGACCGGAGTGGGCGGACGGCGGAGAGCTGACCCTTGAACGCGCCGTGGCGGCGTTCGCATCGCCATCGGCCGTCGCGTTTCGCGGCATCCCCAACGCCCGCCTCACGGATGGCCTGCGGGCGTGGCGCGACTGGGGGACATCCCAGGCGGATGCCGGCGGAGCCGAGGCCCACGGTGCTGGAACGTGCGGCACCGCGCTCGACCCCGAACTGCTCTGCACGCTGGCAGAGCAGGCCGGACGGCGTCCGGGACTGCGGTGGACCCCGGAGGGCGACGATGGCCGCTTCGACCTGTGGTGCCCGGAGGAGGACGGCACCCGACAGCCGTCCTGCACGGAGGCACCGGCTCCGGGCGACGACGCGCCGCCCGCGAGGCAGCCCGTCTACCCGCCGGGCACCGAGGCCCGCCGGCGCGAGGAGATCCGCTCCGCGGTCGCCGCCCTGCTCGCGCCCGGGGACGAGCCGCCGGAGGTGGTCTTCGTGTCCTGGCTGCCCGGCGCGCGCTGACCGGCGAGAACCGAAATCCGTGATCCGCCCGACGACATCATTCGAAAGAGGAAGAACATGGTTGCGCACGTCCGGCACGTGGCACTCGGGGTGCCGAATCTCGGTAAGGCCCGCGATTTCTACGAGAAGCGCTGGCAGTTGGAGCTCGTGACCTCCGACGGGGAACTCGACTACCTCGGTTCCGGCTGCCCGGAGAGCCATGTGCTGCGGCTCAGGGAGACCGAGGAGCCGAGGGTGGACCTGCTGTCGCTGGCCGCCGACTCTCCCGCAGAGGTCGACGAGATCGCAGATCGAGTCGGCCGCCACCCGCAGGCACGGCTGGTTTGTGAACCCGGGCCGCGTCACGAACCCGGCGGGGGCTACGCGCTGCGGTTCCTGGACTGCGACGGCCGCACCGTCGAGGTCTCCGCCGACGTGCGGGGGCGGACGTTCCGCCCGGTCGAGGAGACCGAGGTTCGCCCGGTCGGCATCAGCCATGTCGTGCTCAACACCCCGGATGTGCAGGCCGCCAGCACCTTCTACGCGTCCGTGCTCGGCTTCCGGGTCTCGGACTGGGTGGAGGACATCATGTGCTTCATGCGGACTGGCCGCGCCCACCACATCGTCGCCTTCAGCGCGGCACCGCACACCTCGCTCAACCACATCGCCTTCGAGAACCGGGGGCTCGACGAGTTCATGCGGGCTACCGGCGCGATGATGCGCGAGGGGATCGCCCCGCTGTGGGGGCCGGGCCGGCACGGTGTCGGGCAGAACACCTTCGCCTACTTTCAGGACCCTTCATCAGGGTTCGTTCTGGAATACACCACCGCGGCGCAAATCATCGACGACGAGCACGGCTGGACGCCGAAGGTGTACCCGGCCTCGGCCCGCACCACAGATGTGTGGGGTACGGCCAACACGCGTGACGCGCACATCTCCGCCGCCCTGCACGGGCTGCCGGACCCCGGCGTGTGGATGGCGCCGCCGGTATGAGCGATTCCCAGGACACCGAGGCCCCTGCCACGGCATCGGCCGCCGGGGCCCGGGGCACGGCACCGGTCGCCCTGGTCACCGGCGGCTGCTCCGGCATCGGCCGGGCGGTGGCGGAGGACTTCGCGGCGCACGGCCACCGGGTCGTGGTCCTCGACCGGCAGGTCCCGCAGGGGGCGCCCCCGCCTGGGGTGTCGTATGTCGAGGGCGACGTGCGCAGCGCCGAGGACAACGCCCGGGCGGTCGAAGAGGTGGTCGCCCGCCACGGGCGCCTCGACGTGTTCGTCGGCAACGCTGGGGTGCACGACGGGGGAGCGGGCCTGCGTGACCTCCCCGCGGCCGAGCTGGCCGAGGTGACCCGCCGCGTGCTCGACGTCGACGTGCTCGGCTACCTCCTCGGCGCCCGGGCCGCCGTGGAAGAGCTCATCCGGACCGGCGGATGCATGGTCTTCACGCTTTCGGACGCTTCCTTCCTGGTCAGCGGCAACGGTGCCGGCGTGGCCTACGCCGCGGCCAAACACGCCGCACTGGGCGTCGTGCGACACCTCGCCGCCGACCTCGCGCCCCGGGTGCGGGTCAACGCCGTGGCGCCGGGCGGCGTGGTAACCGGGCTGCGGGCGGTGGACGCAGTCACGGACGAGGGCCGGCTGGTGTTCCTGCGCCGGGAGGAGATCGAGCGCACCATCCGCGCGTACAACCCGCTCGGCGTGCTGCTGGAACCGGCGCAGCTCGCGCCGTACTACCGGTTCCTGGCATCGGCCGCGGCTGTGGGGCTGACCGGCGAGGTACTGCGCCCGGACGGCGGGCTCGCGGTCCGCTGAGGGATGGCCCTCAGCGGTGTCGTCCGGATCCCGTCGGACCGAGCGGGCCCGAGGCGCGGCGGCCGTAGCCGGCGCGCCCCATACGACGTCCCCGGGCCGGACGCCCAACTGCGCCGCGATCGCGGTTGAACGTGGTCGGCCCGCGCCCCGGTGTGCGGGACCTCAGCCGCCCACGTGATGCATGACGTGCTTGATCCGGGTGTACGTCTCGAACCCGTACACCGAGAGGTCGTTGCCGTTACCGGAGCGTTTGAACCCGCCGTGCGGCATCTCGGAGGGAAAACCGAGGTGGGTGTTGACCCACACCGTGCCGCAGTCGAGGCGTCCGGTCAGCCGCATGGCCCGGGTGTGGTCCGTGGTCCACACCGCCCCCGCCAGCCCGTACTCCAGGTCGTTGGCAAGCCGTACGGCCTCGTCCTCGGTGTCGAAGGGCTGGACAGTCAGGACCGGGCCGAAGACCTCGGTGTGGACGATCTCGTCGTCTTGGCGCACGCCGCTGACGACGGTCGGGGCGAAGAAGTAGCCCTCGTCGCCCTGGCGCACACCGCCGGTGCGCACGCTCGCGTGCTCGGGGAGCCGCTCCAGGACACCGCTGACGCGCTCAAGCTGGGCGGCGTTGTTGAGCGGCCCGTAGAACGCCTCGGGGTCGGACGGCGGACCCAGGTGCACCGCCTGCGCTGCCCGCACCAGCCGCTCCACCAAGTCATCGTGGATCGTGCGGTCCACCAAGATCCGCGAGGCCGCGGTGCAGTCCTGTCCCGCGTTGCAGAAGGCACCCTCGACGATCTTGGCGGTGGCCGCGTCCAAGTCCGCGTCCGCGCACACGACGACCGGTGTCTTCCCGCCCAACTCCAGGTGGACCTGTTTCAGGGTCGCGGCCGCGCGGCGGGCGACGTCCATGCCCGCGGGCACCGAACCGGTCAGCGAGACCAGCGAGGGCACCGGGTGCTCCACCATCAGTCGGCCCGTCGAGGGGTCGCCGCAGACCACGTTCAGCACCCCGGCAGGCAGGAACTCCGAGGCCATCTCCGCGAAGAGCAGCGCCGTGCCGGGCGTAGTCCGCGCCGGCTTGAGCACGACCGTGTTGCCCGCCGCGATGGCCGGGGCGCTCTTGAGGACCGTCATGAGCAGCGGGAAGTTCCACGGCGCCAGCTGGGCGCAGACACCGACCGGCTCGCGGCGCACGTACGAGGTGTGCGCTCCGTCGTACTCGCCTGCTGACCTGCCCTCCAGCAACCGGGCGGTGCCGGCGAAGAACCGCAACTGGTCCACCAGCAGGGGTACTTCACCCGCCGCGGCGGTGCTTCCGGTGTCACGCGCCTCGACGGTGGAGAATTCCTCGGCCCGTGCCTCCAGGGCGTCGGCGATCCGCAGCAGCGCCTGCTGCCGCTCGGACGGCGTGGTCCGCCGCCACTGCTCGAAGGCGTTCGCGGCCGCCCGCATCGCGGTGTCGACGGCCTGCGGGCCGCTGACCGGGGCCTGCGCCCAAGCCTGGCCCGTACACGGGTCGACCAGTTCGGCGTAGGCCCCGGCGGCGGGCTCGGACCGCTTGCCGTCCACGAAGTTCGACAGTTTCAGAAGGGACATCGCTCTCCTTGAAGGATGAACGCCCCGACCGTTCGCGGCCGTGGCGGAGATTCGGCGGCGGGGGCGGGCGGTGTCAGGCCACGCCGTCCCGCATCCTCAGCTCGGTGAACCCGTGGAAGCCGAGGTTGTTGTTGTAGTTGAGGCTGTCCTGCACCACCCGGAGCGACGGCATCCGCCGGTAGAGCGAAGCCAGCGCGATGCGCAGGGTCTGACGCACCAGCGGGTCGCCGAAGCACAGATGCCGCCCGGCGCCGAAGGTCAGGTGCCTGTTGGGGGCGGGCCGCCCGAGCCACAGCGAGTCGGCCTGCTCGAACTGACCCGGATCGCGGTTGGCGGACGCCACATACAGCATGATCGGCCGCCCGGCGGGCAGCACGATCCGCTCGCCCGCAGCGGTGGTGTAGGGGATGTCGGACTGGGCCACGCGACCGACGAACTGCACCGGGGTGCACAGCCGTAGCAGTTCCTCGACCGCGCCGTGGACCGTCTCCGGGTGCAGGAGCCGGTCGCGCTCGACGACGGGCACGTCGGCGAGCACCTGCACGCTGTTGCCGATCATGTAGCGGATCGAGGCGACGCCGGCGAAGAGCAGCAGCGCGGCCTGCGCTACCACGTCCTTCTCCGAGAAGCGGTGGCCGTGCACCTCTGTGGTGCGCAGCGAGTGGAGTAACCCGCCCTGCTCTTCCGAGTGGCGCATCGTCTCCGGCGAGGCCAGGAACTCGGTGAGTTCACGGGTGCTGGCCTGGGTCCGCTTCAGGTGCTCGACGGTGACCTGAGTGGAGCCGAAGAGGTGCGCGATGTCGTCGGTCCACCGGTTCAGCTCCGGGTGCGCCTCGACAGGCACGCCCAGGACGTCGGCGATCACCATGGCCGGCAGCGGGAAGGCGAACTCCGGCATCAGGTCGAAGCCGCGCGGGTCGACGTCGTCCAGCAGACGGTCGACCAGCCCCTGGATGCGGGGCTCCAGCCACTCGTCGGTGAACGGACGGTAACCGTGGTTCGCCTGCCGCCGGTTGACGGTGTGCTCCTTACCGTCATGGAAGGCGAGCCACCGCTCGTAGACACCGATCATGTCGGCGAACTCCGTGCGCTGCTCCTCCGGCAGGAACCACAACGGCACGGCGGCCCGTGCGTTGGAGAGGCGCTCGTCCTTCATGAGCCGCAGACAGTCCTCGTAGGAGAAGAACAGCCAGGCTCCGCCGAAAATGCGGTCTGACCGGAAGGCCGGACTCTCCACCCGCATCCTCGTGTAGAACGAGAATGGGTCCGGTATGTATTCGAGGTCGTTGTGTGAGAATTTCTGCGCAGAGAGCGCATGAGCCGTCACGGCGATTCCTTTCTCCGGGAGGTGATTCGCTGCTCGCTGCTGATAGCGGCACCGACTCACTGAAACAGGATCGCGTCGTGCTGGCAATGCGCTGATCGGCGGTCGAACAGGGTGATTGACGAGCCGGGTGGACAAGCTGGTCAGACAGCGGCGGGTCGGTCTAGAGTCCGGTGATCTCCAAGAAATGCCGTGCCGATCGCTGAAAAGGCGGAGAGAAGATGACGGATACCGGACGAGCGCCGTCTGCGCCGCAGAGGTTTCGGCTCGATCGCCGGGCTTTCTCCGACGACCAGATCCTCGCGGAGGAAATCAGCCGAGTGTTCCGGCCCACCTGGCAGCTCCTCGGCTTCGCCACCGAATTGCCCGACATTGGCGACTATGTGCTGCGACGGCTCGTCGACGACGGGGTCATCGTCGTGCGCAACGAGGAGGGCGGCATCAGTGTGCTGCTCAACTCGTGCAGCCACCGCGGAACGCAGCTGTGTCGAGCCACCTTCGGAAACAGTGCGCATTTCAGGTGCAGTTACCACGGCTGGACGTACGCGAACGACGGCCGGCTGGTCGGCGTCCCGAGTGTCCGAAAGAACTATCCGGCCAATTTCGAGAAGTCGGAGTTCGACCTTCGGCGGGCCAGGGCCGAAATATATCGGGGTTTCATCTTCGCCACCTGGAGTGAGGACGCCCCGCCGCTGCCGGAATACCTCGGTGAGTTCCGCTGGTATCTCGACGCGATGCTCGACCTCACCGGCGGTGAGTGGGAGGTCTACGGGCCTCCGCAGCGTTCCGCAGTAAAGGGAAATTGGAAGATATCCACCGACAATTTTGCCGGTGATGGATATCATATGGGGACGACCCATCAGGCGGCGTTCGAACAGAGCATCTACGGCAGCAGCCTGGCCGACGGCACGCTGGGCGTGGGCGAACTCGACCTTATGGCCGTCAACATCAGTACCCCGCAGGGTCACGCCGTACGCGCCGGCTACGTGATCGAGAAGGGTGATCCCCGGCTGCCCGAGCGGAGCCCGGACGAGGTCGCGTACCTCGGCTACCCTCGCGAGGAATGGCCCCGCTTCACGGAGAGCCAGACCTACGAGCAGATGCAGTTCAACTCGCACTGCGAGGTCGTCCACGGCACCGTCTTCCCGAACGCCGCCTTCCTGAGCGTCTCGCACGACCACGCCGTCGGACGCACCGACGACCCCCTGACGAAATACTTCGTCTGGCGCACTCACACGCCCCTGGATGCCCGGCACACAGAGTGCACCTACTGGACGCTGGTGCCCACTTCCATGAGCGAGGAGTGGAAACAGCGCTCCTACGCCTTCCAGGCGCGCTCCCAGTCGGCCGGCGGAATCCTCTTCGAGATGGACGACTTCGAGAACTTCGCCCGCATCGACGCGGCGATCTCCGGAAGCGTCGCCGACACCGCCCCGGCCGACCTCTCCCTCGGCCTCGGCCTGGGAACGCCGCTACCCGACTTCCCCGGTCCCGGAGCTGCCGAGCACCTCACCCTGTCCGAACACAACCAGCGTGGCTATTACCGGCGTTGGTCCGAGCTGATGGAGACCCCCGGTGTCAACTGACGAGGGGCCGGTGCAGACCCTGCCAGAGCAGACCCCCTTCCCTGTCCGCAGGGAGCGCCGGCGGGCCATGGACGCGCCGCTGCGCGACTTCCTCACCGGGGAGTCGGCGCTGCTCGACGACCGCGAGTACCAGGAGTGGCTGGACCTGCTCGACCCGGACTTCCTCTACCAGATACCCGTGCCGCTGCTCCGGGAAGACCCGTATCTGGCGCGCCACAGCGACCGGGCGATGCTCTTCGAGGCCACTAAACACATCCTTGAACTCAAACTCGGCCGTGTCGGCTTGAGGCACGCCTGGTCCGACCGCCCCGGCGGAGTGACGCGCCGCTTCCTGGGCGCGGTCCGGGTGTTCACCACCGGGCGCCCCGGCACCTGGCGGGTCGACAGCGGGGTGCTCGCCACCTGGACCCGAGGTCGGGACGAGGCCGCCCTGGCCACCGCCGCCCGAGAGGACCTGGTGACCGAACTCCCGGACGGCATTTACCGCCTGGACCGGCGCCGGGTCCTGCTGGACACCGAAGTGCCCACCCACGAACAGCTCTCCATCATCTTCTGAAGATCAAGCGGCAGGAATGGTCATGAGCGGTCTTGCTTGGAACAGCGCGGAACGACAGGAACACCAACTGTGCCGGATCGTGTGCGAATCCGCCGCTGTACGGGTCTCCGCGTCCCCCACCGGCAATGGCATGCGACTGAAACTCGAGTCGGAACGCTCCAGCACACAGGTGCTCCTCGACGCCACCGTGCTGGACGCGCTGTGCCACCTCACCCCCGAACGCGCCGTCGAACTGGTGCGGGAACGCACCGAGACCGGCGCCCTCGGCCTCCCCGACAGGACGACGCCGTGAAGCCGGCCGCGTTCGACTACCTGGCGCCCACCACCCTGGACCAGGCCGTTTCGCTGCTGGCCACCGCTGAACGCCCCGCGGTACCCCTCGCGGGCGGCCAAAGCCTGGTCCCCCTGCTGAACGCGCGCCGGGTCCGGCCGGCAACCGTGATCGACCTGAACCGGGTCCTCGGACTCGACGGCATCCGGATCACCCAGGACACTGTCATGATCGGCGCGACGACCAGGCTGCACACCCTGGAGACCGACGCCGCCCTGGGCGCCTGCCTGCCGGTGATCGCGCAGACGGTGTCCCACGTGGCCCACCGGTACATCCGGCACCGCGGCACCTGCGGCGGCTCCCTCTGCCACGCCGACCCCGCCGCCCAGTTGCCTGCGTCCGTCCTCGCCCTGGACGCCCGGCTCGTCCTGCTCGGCCCGCGTGGGACGCGCGTGGTGGCCGCCGAGGACTTCTTCCAGGGACCGCACCTGACCGCCCTCGGTCCGGACGAACTGCTGACGTCCGTGGAGATCCCGCGCCGCCCGCACGCTCGCCACCGCTTCGAGGAGGTGCCCCGGCGCGGCAGTGCCAACGGCCCGCTGGTGGGCGTCTGCGTCACCGTCGGCCTCGACGGCCCGGTCGTCACCAGCGCCCGAATCGCCGCGGCGGGCGTCGCCGACCGGCCGCTGCGGCTGCGCGACGCGGAGCACGCCCTGATCGGGCACCCGATCGACGGCGTGCCGGACACCGTCGCGCGAACCGCCGCCGCGTCCGTCGCCCCGTCGGACGATCTGCACGCCGGCGCCGACTACCGAGCCGCGATGCTGCGCGTCGTCATCCGCCGGGCGCTCGCCCGCATGGCCGTCGAAAGGAGTTCGCCATGAGGTCGATGGAGATCACCGTCCTTGTGAACGGCAGGAAGCGCACCGCGCCCACCGAGGCCCGCACCCTGCTCAGCGACTTCCTGCGCCACACCCTGCGCCTGACCGGCACCCACGTCGGCTGCGAGCAGGGAGCCTGCGGCTCGTGCACCGTACTGGTCGACGGGGAACCGGTGCGCTCCTGCCTGATGCTCGCCGTACAGGCGGACAGCAGCCGGCTGGAAACCGTGGAGGGCCTGGCAGGCAACGGCGAACTGACGGACCTGCAGCAGGCGATGCTGGAGGAGCACGGACTGCAGTGCGGGTTCTGTACCCCCGGCCTGTTGATGGCCCTCCATCACGCCGAGCGCACGGGACTGGACGCCGCGACCACCACCCACGAGGTGCTCGACGGCCACCTGTGCCGCTGCACCGGCTACGGAAGCATCCGCGCCGCGATCGAACGCCACTGGCGACGGGTGGACGTGGCCGAATGAGCACCTCACGCGAACCGTTGGTCGGCCAGTCGGTGCCCCGGGTCCACGCGCCGCGGCTGCTGCGTGGAGAGGGCCACTACGTCGACGACATCGACGAGGCGGGCGTCCTGCACGCCGCGGTGGTGCGCAGCACCACGGCGCACGGCCGCGTCACCCGCTTCGACGCCTCGGCGGCACTGGACGGAGACGGGGCGGCGGCCCTCGTGCTGGGCCCCGACGCCATCGACGAACTGCTCTCCCCGATCCCCGCCAGCTGGTGCCTGCCCGGCCAGAGCGCCGACACCGTCGACCCGCAGGCACGGATCCTCCGCTACGTCGGACAGCCGATCGGGCTGGTCGTCGCGGAAAGCAGGGCACTCGCCGAGGACCTCGCCGAGCGGGTCGCCGTGGAGACCGAGCCTCTGCCCGCAGTCACCGGCATCGATGCCGCCCTGGCCCCCGACGCGCCCCTGGTGCACCCGGACGTCGCCGACAACATCGCCGGTGTCATCCACTTCGGCGACCCCCACGAGGAACTGGACGGAGTCTTTGCGAGCGCGCCGCACGTCGTCGAACGGCGCCTGCGCGTCCAGCGGGTCAGCCACAGCCCGATGGAACCCAGGGGCGTGCTCGCCGAGTGGATCCCGGCGACCCGGAGACTCACCGTCCACAGCAGCACCCAGTCCGCGCACGCTGTGCGCCGAGAACTCGCCGCCACCCTGCGTCTGCGGATGGACCAGGTACGCGTGGTAGCCCCCGACGTCGGGGGCTCGTTCGGCGGCAAGGTGACCCTGTACGTCGACGAGGCCCTGGTCTGCCTGGCCGCCACGGTGCTCGGGCGCCGGGTGAAATGGGTCGAGGACCGCACCGAGAACCTGACCGCCTCCTACCAGGGCCGCGGCCAGCAGGCGGTGGCCCGCCTGGCGCTCGACGGCGACGGGCGCTTCCTGGCCCTGCACGCAGACGTCCACGGCGACCTCGGCGCCTTCGCGATCCAGGCGGGCTCCGGCCCTTTCCAGGTCACCGGCCTGGCGCTGGAGGGACCGTACCGCTTCGAGCGGGCCGGAGCCACGGTGACCGGCGTCCACACCAACACCGTGCCCACCGGCGCCTACCGGGGGTACGGGATGCAGGAGGCATCCTGGATCCGCGAGCGGCTGGTCACCGAGGCGGCCCGCGAACTCGGCATGGACCCAGTAGAGCTGCGGCTGCTCAACATGATCGGCCCGGACCTGATGCCGTACACCACCCGGACCGGCCTGACCTACGACAGCGGCGACTACCCGGCCGCCCTGCGGAGGGCCGCCGAACTCGCCGCCGCACACCGCCGGGAGTCCGACGACACCGTGCGCCGCGGCACCGCGGTCACCTCCAGCGTGGAGATCACCGGCTTCGCCCCCACCGCGCTGCTCGAAATGTTCGGCATCGACTGGAGCGGTTGGGAAAGCGCCCGAGTGCGCGTCAACCACGACGGCACGGTCACCGTCTTCGCCGGGGTCGCTGCGGTCGGGCAGGGGATCGAGACGACGCTGGCACAGATCGTCGCCAACCAGCTCGACGTTCCCTTGGACTGGGTCGTGGTCGAACTGGGGGACACCGACACCACCCCGTACTCGGACCTCTCCTCGCAGGCCAGCCGAGCCCTCACGCTGGCCGGCGGGGCGCTGGTACGGGCTGCGGAGCGCATGGAAGAGCGGATGCGCCTGCTCGCCGCCGCCGCCCTCGGCGTCGAACCGGCCGACGTCGGCCGGAAGGACGGGGTGTTCGACGCCGTCGGGCGCACGATCACCTGGGCCGAGGTCGCCGCCCGCGGCTGGAAGGGCTGGGGCCGCCCCGACCGCGACCACATCCGGCTGGAGGAGACTGTCGACTTCGACCCGCCCGCGCTGACCTTCGCCTACAGCGCCCACGGTGCCGCGGTCGCCGTCGACGTGGAGACCGGCCGGGTCGGCGTCGAGGACTACTGGACCGTCAACGACAGCGGCGTGCTCGTCAACCCTGCGGTCGCGGCCGGGCAGATCACCGGCGGAGTCGCCCAGGGGCTCGGCATCGCCCTACTGGAGGAGGCCGTGCACGACCCGGTCACCGGCCACCCGCTGACCACCGGTTACGGCGGCTACTGCCTGCCCGCCGCGGGCGACGTACCACGGGTGCGGATCGAAGACCGGGTCACTGCGAGCGCCATGATTCCGGGCGGGTTCAAGGGCCTGGGCGAGGGTGGCGCCATCCCGCCCCCCGCGACCGTCGCCAACGCGGTCGCGGACGCGATCCCGGGCATCGGCTCCCGTCTGACGGCGACGCCGCTCTCGCCGGACCGCGTCTGGAAGGCCATCGAGGACACGAGGAACGACCGGGACCAACAGGGCCCCGCAGCAGAGGAAGGGATCGTCCGTGGATGACCGGATCCGTCCGACCGTGCGGGAGGTCACGTGGGACCTGCTGCGGACGCTCGGCATGACCACCGTCTTCGGCAACCCAGGATCCACGGAACTACCCATGTTCCAGGGATTTCCCGCCGACTTCCGCTACGTGCTGGGACTGCACGAGTCCGTGGCCCTTGCCATGGCCGACGGCCATGCCCTGGCCACCCGCAACGCGGCCTTCGTCAACCTGCACTCTGCCGCGGGCGTCGGGCATGCCATGGGCAGCCTCTTCACCGCGTACCGCAACCGCGCGCCCCTCGTGGTGGTCGCCGGCCAGCAGGCCCGCTCCCTCCTCTCCGGTGAGCCGTACCTGTTCAACGACGATGCCGCCGCGTTCCCACGGCCCTACGTCAAGTGGAGCCGGGAGCCCGCCCGCGCCGCGGACGTGCCCGCGGCGATCGCCCGCGCCTATCACCTGGCGATGGCCCCGCCCCGTGGACCGGTACTGGTCTCGGTGCCGGCCGACGACTGGGCCGCGCCCGCCGAGCCGCTCGCGCCGCGAGCCGTCAGCACCGCGCTGCGAGCGGACGCCGACCTGATCGAGGAGGTCGGCCGCGCCCTATCCGTCGCCGCCCGGCCCGTGTTCGTGGCCGGGGCCCCCGTCGACCAGGAACGGGCCTTCGCGGACGTGGTGGCGCTGGCCGAACTCCACCGCGCCCCGGTGTGGGCGCCGCCCATGTCCTCGCGCTGCGGCTTCCCCGAGGACCATCCGCTCTTCGCCGGATTCCTTCCGCCGCACCGCGAGGGCATCGTGGAGAAGCTCGTCGGCCACGACCTGGTCCTCTCGCTTGGGGCACCGGTCTTCACCTACCACGTGGTCGGCGAAGGCCCCGTCCTGCCGCCCGGAACCAGTCTGTTCCAGCTCACCGACGACCCGCAGACCGCCGCCTGGACACCGGTTGGCACCTCGGTCCTGACCAGCGTACGGGCCGGATTGCGCGACCTGCTGGACCACCTGCCGCACGCGTCCCGCCCCGACCCCGAGCCGCGCCTGCGCGCCCCGAGGGTGACCGCGGACGGCGACGGCATCCGTCAGGCCCTCCTGATGCAGACGCTGGCCGATGTGCGGCCCCCCGACAGCGTCATCGTCGAGGAAGCGCCCAGCAGTCGCCCCGTTATGTGCGAACACCTACCGAACACCCGGGCGGACAGCTTCTACACCACATCCAGCGGAGCACTCGGCTACGGACTGCCTGCGGCCGTCGGTATGGCCCTGGCCCGCCCCGGTCGACGGGTGATCGCGGTGGTCGGCGATGGATCGGCCATGTACGCCGTCCAGGCGCTGTGGTCGGCGGCCACCCTGGATGTCCCGCTCACCACGATCGTCGTCAACAACGGCGGCTACGCGACCGTCGACCGCTTCGCGGAACGCTTCGGTATCGGCAAAACGGTCGGCACGAAGCTGCCCGGACTGGACTTCGTGGGAATGGCCCGCGCCCAGGGTTGCGAGGCCCACCAGGTCGAGCGGGCGGGGGAACTCGCCGACGCCCTGCGCACCGTTCTGGCCTCCGACCGCCCCCAGCTCCTTGAGGTCGTCACCACGGATTGAACAGGCGTGGCAGCACCGCAGGCAGCGTGTCGGCGACGGACGCCGGCCGATATCAGAGACAGGGATGGAGCATGACCCAGCACACCGAGCAGGACCTGCGCGCGCAGATCCGCGAGATCGTGATCAGCATGGCTCCCGGCGGTGGCAGCGAGTACGCCGACCCGGAGCTGGTAAACGGCCTCGGCTACCACTCGCTCGCGCTTCTCGAACTCGCCTTCGCCCTGGAGGACGAGTTCTCCCTGCCGCCCATCGACGCGCAGACCGCCCGCGCCATCCGCCGGGTCAGCGACGTGGAGCAGTACATCCTGGACCAGCTGAACGACGGTGCGGCCGACGGGAGCGCGTGGTGATCGACGCCAGGCTCGACGATATCGTCGCACGCGTCCCGGACCGCACGGCCGTCGTCCAAGGCGGACGGCGCCTGTCCTTCCGCGAGCTGGGCGACGCGGTCAAGGGATTGCGTTCCGGTCTGCACGGGCTCGGCGTGGGCGTGGGCGACCGAGTCCTGATCGCGCTGCCCAACTGCCCCGAGTTCGTGATCGGCTACTTCGCCACCGCCGGTCTGGGCGCCGAGGTCCAGGCGCTGGACCCGGACCTGAAGGACCACGAGATCCTCGACCGGACACGGGACCACGCCCCCACGGTAGTGGTCACCGAGGTGGCCATGACAGGCCGCATTTTCGCATTGAGCACCCGATGGGGCGCGACGCCCCGGCTGATCACGGTGGACGAACCGCCCGCCGGAGCACACCACTTCGCCACCCTCGCCGCCACGTGTGAGAGGCCGGCCGCTGTCCCAAGGCCGGCCGACGATGCCTGGGTGATCACGCACTCCTCCGGGACCACCGGCGAGCCCAAGCGCGTCCGGCGCAGCCAGCGCAACCAGCTGGCCGAAGCCCACCACATCATCTCGACCGCCCGCATCACGGCAGAGGACGTCGTGCTGTGCCCGGTACCGCTCTTCCACGCGCTCGGACAGTTCTGCTGCATGATCGTGTCCGTCTTCGCGGGCGCCACGCTCGTCCTGGTCGAACCGGGCGAGGAGACCCCGGAGTCCGCGGCCGCGGGCCTCGTCGTCCTGCTGGGCGAGCACCGGGTCACAGTCCTTACCGCGGTGCCGTACGTGCTGGAGGCCCTGGCCGACTGGCCTGCCGACCGGCCGGCCGACCTGTCGTCCGTACGGCTGTGCCTGTCGGGGAGCAACTTCCTCAACCCGGCCGTCGGCGAACGCTTCACCGCGCGGTTCGGGGTACCGGTGCGGCAGACCTACGGCAGCTCGGAGGCCGGCAGCGTCGCCTGGGACTGCGACCCCGGACACGTCGTCCCCGGCTCGGTCGGCCGGCCCCTCGACGGCGTCACCGTGGAGATCCTCGACGAGGGCGGCGAACCGCTGCCGCAGGGCGCGACGGGTGAGATCGCGGTCCGCAGCGCCTCCGTCACCACGGACGGCACGGACGTCCTCCCCGACGGCCGCCACCTCACCGGCGACCTGGGCTTCCGCACGCCGGACGGCCGGCTCTGGGTGACCGGCCGCAAGCGCGTCCTGATCGACACCGGCGGCCAGAAGGTCAACCCGGTCGAGGTCGAGGCCGTCCTCGAAGAACATCCGGATGTCCTGGAGGCCGCCGTGTTCGGCGTGCCTCTGGACGGGGCAGGAGACCTGCTGGCCGCCGCAGTCGTGGCGCGCGGCACGCCGGACGCGCGCGCACTGGCCGCGCACTGCGAGGCCCGTCTCGTCGGCCACAAGGTCCCGCGCAAGTTCACCCTCGTGTCCGAACTGCCCCGCACCAGGCTCGGCAAGGTGCGCCGCGCCGCACTGGCAGCCCTGGCAGGGGAAGAGATGGCGCCGGTACCCGGCGGCGCCGAGGGCATCTGGACGGAGCCCGACTCCGACGTGCGGATCCGGCGAATCGCGGAGCATGTGCTGCGGTGCGCCGCCGAGATCACCGGCGCCGACCCGGAGACGACTGGCGCCGACGCCGTCCTGTCCGACCTGCGGCTCGACTCGCTCGGCGCGCTGCGCCTCAAGATGACCCTCCAGGACACCCTGAGGCGCACCGTCGGCCTGCCCGAACTCCTCGGCCAGAAGACCGTGGAGTCGCTGGCCGAGACACTCGCGCTCCGCGAGCCGTGGGTCCCGCTGACTGCCGCCCGCAGCACCGTGGGCGAATTCCCGCTCTCCGCCAACCAGATGTCGCTCCGGCACGCCGACCAGGCCGACGGCGCCGCGGAGAACCTCGCCTTCGCTGCCCGGATCGTCGGCGGCTGCCGCCCGGAGGCGCTGCTGAGCGCCTTCCAGTCGCTGGTCGACCGGCACCCCGTGCTGCGCACCACCTTCGGCATCCGCGACGGAGAGTCCTTCCAGCGCGTCGCGGCCCACGCCCGGGTCGACTTCCTCATCGACCCCACCCCCTACGACGAGCCGGCCCTCGACGAGGAGCTCGCGGCCCAGGCGCTGCGGCCGTTTGACTTGCGGCGGGAGTTCCCTCTACGGGTGCGGCTCTACACCGGCCTGCCGGGCGGCGACCACGCGCTGCTGATGAACACCCACCACATCGTCTCTGATTTCTGGTCCCTCGTCGTGGTGCTTCGCGACCTCGAAACGGCCTACGCGGCGGCCGCCGACGGCCAGGAGATCTACCGCCCCGTCCCGACCCACACCTACACCGACTACGTCCGGTGGCACGCCGAAACGGTGGCTGGCCCGGTCGGTGACAGGGACTGGGAACACTGGCGCGAGGTGTTCGCCACTCTGCCCCCCGCGCTCGAACTGCCGATCGACAAGCCCCGGCCGCCGGTACAGCGCCGCGAGGGGGCCACGTACTACCACGATCTAGGCGCGGAACGCCTGAAGGGGCTGGAGGCACTCGCGCACGACCGCGGGACCACCGTCTACACCGTGCTGCTCACCGTGTTCCACGTGTTGTTGCACGGCCTGACCGGAGAGCGCGACCTCGCGGTGGCCGCGATCACCACCAACCGCCAGCGCCACGAGTTCCACGACGTGCTCGGCTACTTCGGCAACCCTGTTGTGTGCCGCACCAGCATTCTCCCCGACGAGCCCTTCGATGAGCTCCTCGAACGGGTGCGGTCCGTGCTGCTCGCCGCGATCGAGCACCAGGAGCTGCCCTTCGAGCAGGTCATGACCCGGCTCGGCGTGAAGCGGGACCGGGGACGTTCGCCGCTCGTCGAGGTGGCCTTCGGCCAGAACAAGTCCCACCACGACGACCGTCTGGAGGTCAGCAGCTTCCTCTCCGGCGGGAGCGGCCGGGTGCTGCGCCTGGCAACCCTCACTCTTGAGTCCCTGGACCTGCGCCGGCACTCCGTCGTCTACGACCTGTCGGGAGCGGTATACGAGGCGCTCGACTCGGTCGCCATCGCGTGGGAGTTCAACACCGACCTGTTCGAGAAGGACTCCGTCGTCCAGATGGCCGAGCAGTTCGCCCACTTACTGGACGCCGTACTGCTCGAACCGGGGTCCGCAGTGGGCGGGCTCGACATCAGTACCCCCGCGCAGCAGGCACTTCTGGACACCGCCCTCGACAACGGCCTGGTGCGCGCGGGCATCGCCACGGTGCCGGAGTCGACGGCGCGCTTCGCGCGAGCCGACCCGGACCGCACGGCCGTCGAGTCGGACGGGCGCCGGCTCTCACGACGGCAACTGCACGACGGCGCACGGGAACTGGCCGTCCGACTGCGGGCTTTGGGCCTTCCCGCGGGAGCGACCGTGCTCCTGTGGCTGCCGCACTCGGCCGATCTCGTTGTCGCCGGTCTTGGCACACTGGAGGCCGGCGCCGTCTGCGACCCCCTCTCGGTCGGGAGTGATCCGGCACGGGTACGGGCCGAGGCCGAACGGACGGACGTCCACGCCCTCGTGACCACGGCGGCGGGCCGCGCCCGACTGGGAGCGACGGACACGCCGGTGCTGTGCGTCGACGAACCGGGCGATCCCGGCCCGGAGCCGGAACCGCCCGCCCCGCCCCTCGGGGCGCCCGCCCTCGTCCAGCGCACCTCCGGCGTGACGGACCCGCCGCGCGCCGCGGTCATGGACCATGGGACGCTCGCCGCGTGGTCCGCATGGCTCGGCGACCGGTACGGTGACCTCGACGGCGTGCTCGTGCACGGTGCCCTGTGCGCCGACCGGGCGCTGGCCAGGGCACTGGCGGTCGTCGCCGCAGGCGGAACCGCCGTGCTGACGGCGAACGGTGCCACACCCACCTCACTCGCCGAACTCCTCACCGACGGACGCGACTTCGCCTTGGTGACGCTTACCCCGTCGGAGTGTGCGGCCGTGCTCCCGGCTCTGCGGGAACGGAGCCCGCGCAGCGCCGCTCTCGCCCTCACTGGCGAACGGTTCGACGGCGGCCTGTTGCGCGAACTGCGCGCCGCCGCGGGCCGGATCCGCGTGGTGCACGAGTACGGTGGTGCCGCAACGGCTCCCGTGGTCAGCGCCCATGAGGTCCCGCCGGAGGCGGTGTACACCACCGGGCCGGTGCCCGCGGGGCTCCCCGTGCCCGGAGTGCACCACCGTGTTCTGGACGACACGGGGCGCCGGTGCCCGCCCGGGGTCGCCGGAGAGATCCATGTCGCGGTGGGGACCGGCGCCTTCGGCCCGACCGGCGACGTCGGCCGGGTCCTGCCCGACGGCGGTCTTGTCGTGCTCGGCCGGGCGACGGACCGGATGGCGCACCGCGGTTACCGGTTCGACCCGGCGGCAGCGGAGGAGGCGTTGGCCGGACTCCCGCACGTGGCCCGCGCGCTGGTGTCCGGCGACCCGGCGGGACCATGCGCCTACGTGACGGAGGCCGCCGGCGCCCCGGGCCCCCGGCCCTCCGCCGCTGCTCTCCTCGCCACGCTGCGCCGCATGATGCCCCCCTACATGGTCCCCGCGACCTGTGTCTGGGTGGACGGGCTGCCCATGGCCGGGAACGGCAAGACGGCCCGACACACCGCCCCCGTGGGCGGACAGCCGGGGACGGGAGCCACCGTGCTGCCTCAGGCTCCGGAGCCCTCGCCCAGCGAAGCCGCGGACGGCCCGGCCCTGACGCCCCTGGAGGCCCGGATCGCCGCGATCTGGACCGAGTTCCTGCCCGTCTCCGAAGTGGCGCCGGACGACGACTATTTCGACCTCGACGGCGACTCGATCAGCGGCATGCGCATCGTCGCGCGTGCCGCCGACGTCGGCATCACGATCACCGTGCGTCAGCTCTTCACCTACCCGGTGCTGCGGGAACTGGCCGCCGTGGCGAAGGTCGCGGACGACGCCGAAGCGGTGGACGACACCGGCACCCGGGCACCGGACCGCGCCACGACGACCGGGCCTGGGGTGCCGCCGTCGATCCCACTGGCTCCCGTCCAGCGGTGGTTCTTCGACCTGGATCTGGCCGAGCCCGACCGCTGGAACCAGACACTCCTGCTGAGGACCACGCAACGGGTGGACCGCGGGGCCCTCGCCACCGCCCTGCGCGTGGTCGCGGCCCACCACCCGGTCTTCCGCTACCGGTTCGACGTTGCCCCCGACGGTCCGCGCCAGATCCACGACCCGGACGGCGAACCGGTCCACATCGTCGAGGAGGCCCGGTACCGGCGGCCCGAAGAGATCGCTGCCGAGCTCGTCGACACCACCGATCTCCGGCACGGCCCCGTCCTCACCGCGGGAATCCTGCCGACGGACGCCGATGACGGCACCGCCCAGGTGGTGCTCTCCGCCCACCACCTGGTGGTGGACTTCGTCTCCTGGCAGGTCGTCATCGACGATCTGACCACGGCCTACCGCCAGTTGGTCGGTGCGCAGACAGTTCGGCTGCCCGACTCCCTGCCGTACGAGCAGTGGACACGTCTGCTGTACGAGCGCGCCGGATCGCGGGAACTGCGCGCCGAACTCGACCACTGGGCGCCTAAGGACACGCCCGCGGCACCGGCGCCGCCGACGGCACGGATGCCCGAACGCGACGCCCGGGTTGTGACCGCCGAGCTCTCCGCGCCGGAGACGGCCCGCCTGCTGGAGCGGGCCGGCCGGACGACGGGCAGCCGGGTGCAGGACCTGGTGCTCGCTGCGGTGGTGGGAGCCGTGGGGGAGTGGACCGGTGAACACACGGTCCGGGTCGACCTCGAACGGCACGGACGTGACGGGCTGTTTGACGGCGTCGACCCCGGTCGCACCGTCGGCTGGTTCACCGTGCTGCATCCGGTCCGCTTCGACCTGCCGGACGAGCCGGAGCCCGCCGCCGTGCACGCGGCCGTGCGCCATGCGCTGAACGGCGTCCCCGGCGATGGCCTCGGATACGGGCTGCTGCGCCACGCCGCCCCGGACCCTGAGATCCGACGGCGCATGGCGGCGCTCCCGCCATCTCTGGTCAACTTCACCTACCTCGGCCGGCTGGGCGAACTGCTCGATTTTGACGGCTCGCCAGCGTCTGCCGAGCGGCTCTTCGCCCCCTCGCCGCTCACCGGCGTCGCCGACCGGGCACCCGGCAACGGCCGTCCCTGTCCGCTGGAGATCAGCGCGATGCTCACCGGCGGCAGGCTGCGCGTACGGGTCGTCCACTCCGCCGGGGACGACCGGGCGCGCCCCGCAGCGGGCTTGGCGGCCGACGTCGTCGCCGCCGTCCGGCCCTTGATCGACCTGCTCCCGGCCGGCGGCTGACCGCCTGCCGCACCCAGTTCATCCGTCCGCTCGCCCAAGCCGCCGAGGAGGCCCTCATGCCGCTGGACCCGCTCCCGTCATCGCCCCCGCCCACCGACACCTGTGCTGGCTCCGCTGATCTGATCGAGCACGTCCGCGAAGCCTGGAGCGCGGCGTTGGACGGCACCCGGTTCACGGACGACGACGACTTCTTCGACGTGGGCGGCCACTCGATGCTCGTCGCCGGCATCATGGCCCGACTCGGACGTGTCACCGGCCGCCGGCTTCCGCTGCGGATGTTCTTCGACCACCCCACCGTCAAGAGCCTCACCGAAGCCGTCACGGCGGCCACGGCCGACGACGGGGAGGCTGCCCGGTGACCGGAACCGAACCATGGACACCGCCGGCCGCCTGGAACGACACCGCCACCGACTACCGGCGCGACGCCACCCTGGTCGACCTGGTGCGCGAAGCGGCCCGCAGCCACCCGGGCCGCCCGGCCCTGCTGGACGCCGACGGCACGACCTGGACCCACGCCGAGCTGGGCGACCACAGCGACCGGCTGGCCGCTCTGCTGCGGCAGCGGGGACTGGGACGGGGGGACGTCGTCGCGCTCTACGCGGACCGCACCCCGCATGCCGTCGCCTCGCTGCTCGCAGTCGTAAAGTCTGGCGCCGCCTACGTTCCGCTGGACCCGGCCTGGCCGGCGGCCCGCGCAGTGCGCCTGCTCCGTGACCTCCGGGTGCGGTGCGTCGTCACTGACGCGGCGCATTTGAGGACGGTGCAGGAACTGCGCTGGAGCGTCCCGTCGGTGACCGATGTGGTCTGTCCGGACATCGAGGTGGGCCGCACCTGGGAAGCGGTCCTGGACCGGCCCCTGGTGGAGGAGTTCTTCGACTTTCTCTCCGGTGAGCCCGATCCGCTGGAGGCCGCCGGGTTCAACCTCCGCCGCTCCGAACGGCCCTACACCCCCGACGACGTCGCTGCCTATGCGGACCACGTCGCCGCGCTCGGTCGGGAGGCGGGCGGCACCGCCGCTGACGTGCTGGAAGTGGGCTGTGGATCCGGACTCATCATGGAGGCGCTGGCCCCGCGGGCGAAGCGGTGGGTGGCCGTCGACCCATCGGACGTCGCGGTGCGACGGAACGTCGACACCGCCGCCGCCCTGGGCCTGACCATCGAGGGGCAGGCCGCCTACGCCCACGAGGTCGCCGACACCGTGCGCGGGCCGTTCGACCTGGTCGTCATGGCCAGCACTGTGCAGTTCCTGCCCGACATGGACTACTTGCTGGAGACTCTGGGCTCGCTCACCGGCCTGCTGCGCCCCGGCGGGCGGCTGTTGCTCTGCGACCTCATCGATCCGCAGGTGGAGTCGCACGCAGGTCTGCGGGTGCCCCCGATACTGTTGGAACGGCTCCCGGAATTCCTGCCCGCCGTGGGCGAGGTCGACGTGCGGCGTCGGCATTCGGACCGGTTCGCCGGTGAACTCGCCCACCGGTACGACGCGTTCATCGAGGTCGCCGACCCCGGGCGAGCCTCTCGCGTGGGCGGCCGGGTGTGGACCGCGGCCGACCTGCCACCGTCCGCCCCGCAGCACGGGCAGGGCGATGTCACCGCCGATGACCTGGCGTACGCCATTTTCACCTCCGGATCCACCGGCAAGCCCAAGGCGGTGGCCGTTCAGCACCGCCAGGCGGTCAATTTGATCGAGTGGTTCAACCGTACCCACGACATCGTCCCGGACGACCGGATGCTGTTCGTGACCTCGTTCTGCTTCGACCTGTCGGTGTACGACATCTTCGGCGTCCTCGCGGCCGGCGCGTCCGTCCGGATCGCCTCGCGAGCGGACGTCGCCGAACCCGAGAGCCTGATCGACGCCCTGACGACCGAGCCGGTCACCCTCTGGGACTCCGCACCGGCCGCGCTGTCCATGCTCGTGCCCTTCCTGGCCGACCGGGGACCACAGGGCCGCGACCACCTGCGGCTGGTGGCGCTGAGCGGCGACTGGATCCCGCTCACCCTGCCCGGCGAGATACGCACCGCCTTCCCCCGCGTCCGGGTGATGGCGCTCGGCGGCGCCACCGAGTGCACAGTGTGGTCCAACCGCTTCCCCGTCGAGGACGTCGACCCCGACTGGCCCAGCATCCCCTACGGCAGGCCGATGGCCAACGCTCGCTACTACGTGCTGGACGAGGACATCCAACCGTGCCCGCCGGGCACTCCGGGCGACCTGTACGTCGCTGGTGACTGCGTGGCCCTCGGGTATCTCGGCGACGCGGCGCTGACCGCGGACAAGTTCCTGCCCGATCCCTGGGCACCGGGGCCCGCCGAGCGGATGTACCGCACCGGCGACCGTGCGCAGTGGCTCGACGACGGCACCGTGCGCTTCCTCGGCAGACTGGACGACCAGGTCAAGCTGCGCGGCTACCGCGTCGAACTCGGCGAGGTGCGCAGCGCGCTGGCAGGCTGTCCCGGAGTGCGCGCCGCAGCGGTGGCCGCCGTCGAGGCGCACGGCGGCAAGACGCTGGCCGCGTACTACGTGCCGGCCGTCGAGCGCCCCCCGGTCGCCGCGGAGGTTCGCGCCCACCTCGCAGGGGTCCTGCCCGCCCACATGGTCCCGGCACGGATCAGCGCCGTCGACGCTTTCCCGCTGACCCCCACCGGGAAGGTCGACCTAACCGAATTGGCCGCATGGGCCGGCTGAAGGGGAGGCGGATCCGGCTCCCCTACGGAGCGGACCGCCAGGTAAAGCCGGCCAGCCGAAGAGAAGCAGGGAGAGCGCATCGTGAATCAGGAAAGTCCCTTGCCCGTCAATTTCGTGGCCCATTTCCTGTGTGCCGACGGGTACGGAAGTCTGGCCGAGTACGGAGCCATGGGGATGGCGCGGGCGGGCGCCCGGGTCAACCTCATCCCCATCAAGATCTTCTACGAGGGGCTGGCGCCCGAAGTCCTCGCGCTCGCCGAGAAGTCAACCCCCTACCAGGAGGGGCCGGTTCTGTTCTCGGCTGCACTGGAGCCTGAACTCGAGCTCTACGCGGAGACCGAGCACTTCGTCCACACCATGTGGGAGTCGAGCCGGTTGCCCGCCGACTGGCCGGCCCGCCTGAACCGCGCCCGCGCGGTGATCGTACCCACCCGGTTCGTCGCTGAGGTATGCCGGTCGAGTGGGGTCACCGTGCCCGTCGAGGTGGTCCCCGAGGGGGTCGACCCGGATGTG
Organism: Streptomyces sp. NPDC050610; assembly: GCF_040654875.1. Lineage (NCBI taxonomy): Bacteria > Bacillati > Actinomycetota > Actinomycetes > Kitasatosporales > Streptomycetaceae > Streptomyces > Streptomyces sp. NPDC050610. The sequence continues at coordinate 36,185 of NZ_JBFAIV010000036.1, forward strand.
TACCCGCTGGTGGAGCGACCGGCGCGCGAGAGCGTCACCACCCTCGTCGTGGGCACTGTCCTGCCGCGCAAACACGTCGTCCAGGCGATCGAGGCGTGGCAACTGGCATTCGGCGACGATCCGGACGCCCGACTGATCATCAAGTCCCGGTTCGGGACGGCGAAGGCGTTCGGACTGACCGTCGACGACCCGCGGATCACCGTCATCGACGGCCAGGAGATGGTACGCGGCATCCTGCACTGGTACCGGGAGGCCGACGTGCTGCTCGCGCTGGGCAGCGAGGGGTTCGGCCTGCCCCTGGTCGAGGGCATGGCGACCGGCCTGCCCGTGATCGCGCTGTCCTCTGAGGGCCAGGGCGACGTCTGCACCGACGCGGGCGACCTCGTGCTGCCCGTCCCGCCCGGCAGCTGGGAGGAGGCGGACGAACCGCTCTATGGGCGGTGCGGGGTCCGGGGCGTCCCGGACGTGCGCAAGGTCGCCGAACATCTGACCTGGGTGGCCCGCCACCGCGAGGAGGCGGCCGCGATGGGCGCTGCCGCGTCGCAGTGGGCGCACCGGCACCGCAACATCTGGGAGAAGGGCCCCGCCACGGTCGACGTCATGGAGACGCACATGCGGCCCCGGCGCTCCCTGCGGGCGAGGTGACCACGTCACGCCGGCCGTCCGGGCGGACGGGCACCACCGGAACAACCTGTACGGCATGCGGACATCGGCAACACACCGCGCAGGCGGGAAAGGGACTCGGGGAACATGCGGAACACATGGATTGTGCAGGACGCGGGCGAGACCGACGGCCGAGGCTGTCCGGACGACACGGATGAGCGCATCCCGGGCGCCGTCTGTGTGATCGGCCTCGGCTACGTGGGACTCACCCTCGCGGTGAGCCTGGCCGGCCAGGGGCGCAGAGTCGTCGGAGTCGAACGCAACCCGAAGGTCCGCGAAGACCTGGCAAGGAATCGGCCGCACGTCCACGAGGCCGGCCTGGACCTCGACACCGCCGTACACAGTGGCCGACTCACCGTGACCGACGCCGTCCCATCGGGTCGGACGGTCGACACGTACATCGTGTGTGTTGGCACGCCGGTGGACGAGGCGGGCTGTCCCGACCTGGTACAGGTCGAGGCCGCCGTCCGCGCGGTCGGCGAGCAGGCCGTCGACGGGAGCCTGGTCATCCTGCGGTCCACGGTACCGGTCGGCACCTCGCGCAGGCTGCTCGCCGAACTCCGCACCCGCCACGACATCGACCTGGCCTTCTGCCCGGAGCGCACCGTACAAGGCGTCGCCGTGCAGGAACTGCGGAGTCTGCCGCAGATTGTGGGCGCCTGTAGCCCCCGCGCGGGCGCCAGGGCCGCGGCGCTGTTCCGCGAGCTCACCCCGGACATGGTCGAGACGTCCGATCTGGAGACGGCCGAGATCGCCAAACTGGCCTGCAACGCCTATCGCTACACGGTCTTCGCCTTCGCCAACGAGCTCGCCCGGCTCTGCGAGAGGGTGGGTGTGAGCTACCGCGAGGTGCGCGAGACCGCGTCGACCGGATACTCCCGCGCGGCAGTGCCTGGCGCGGGGCCGGTCGGCGGGGCCTGTCTCCCCAAGGACACGGCGATCCTGTCCCGGTCCTTCGCGGACCACGGCTCACCGGCCTCCGTCCTCCTCGACGGAGTCGTTGGAGCCCACCGCTCGACGCCCGCGAGGATCGCCGACCGGGTGATGGACCGCATGGCGGACCTGGCCGACGGGACACCGCTGGTCGTGGCATTGCTCGGCGTCGCCTTCAAGGGCCGCCCGGAGACCGACGACACCCGGTTCTCGCCGGCGGTCGACATCGTGACGCACCTTCGGGAACGCCATGGAGGTCTGACCGTGCGTTCGCACGACCCCCTGGTGCCCGCCGCGGTCCAGGGGGCCTTCGGGTACGTGCCGTGCACCGAGGCCAAGGACGCCGTCGAGGGCGCGCACGTGGTCGTCCTCGGAACGAACCACCAGTCCTACGCGGACCTCGAACTTCGGTGGCTCACCGACCGCATGGCGAGCCCTGGGGTCATCTATGACGCCTGGGCCTTGCACGCCGACAGTGCCACCTCGCTGGGCGGCGCGGTCGAGTACCTCGCCTTCGGCGAGGGACAGCCGGCGTGGACGTGGTGAACGGGGCCGAGGGGCCACAGAAGACGAAGGCGCGCGAACAGATATTGCTACGGCGGAAAGGCGAAGACGTGAAGGTACTGATCACGGGCGCGGCCGGGTTCCTCGGCGGATACCTCGTCGAGGAACTTCTTGACCGCGGATACACGGTCGTTGGTCTGGACGACCTCTCCAAGTACGGCCGCCCCGCCCGCGAGGCGCCCGTGCACGAGCGCTACACCGCCGTGGTCGGCGACGCCGCGGACAGTGACCTGCTCCACGAACTCTCCGAGGGGTGCGACCACCTCGTCGCCGGCGCCGCCTTGATCGGCGGCGTGCGATACATGAAGGACCTTGCCCACGACATCCTGGTCACCAACAACCGGCTCGTCGGCGCCGCCGCCGAGGCGGGCATCAGGCGCCGGGACGAGGGACTGCGCAAAGTCACCTACGTCAGCTCCTCCATGGTGTACGAGCGCCACGACGGCACCGGTTTCCGCGAGGGCGACGAACGGGAGACGGCACCGCCGGCCACCGCCTACGGCTTCCAGAAGCTCTCGGCCGAGTACTACGCCCGCTCCGCCTGGTCCCAGTACGCTCTGCCCTACACCGTGGTCCGCCCCTTCAACTGCGTGGGCGCAGGTGAACGGCACGCACTGCACTCCAGCACCTCCACCGACGAACAGCAGCGCCTGGTGCGCGGACACGTCATCCCCGACTTCGTCGAACGCGCGCTGCGCCGGGAGAACCCGTTCCGCATCCTCGGCGACGGACGGCAGTTCCGCACCTTCACCCACGCCAGGGACCTGGCCCGCGGCGTAGCCCTCGCCATGGAGTCCGAGGCCGCCCTGAATGAGGACTTCAACCTCTCCGGGAACCACGGCCTCACCATCGCCGAACTCGCCCGCTTCGTCTGGGACCGCGTCAATCCCGGGGACCCCTTTTCGATCCGGCACGAACCGGCCTTCCCGGACGACGTACGCGTGCGCAGGCCCGACACGAGCAAAGCCCGGGAGGTCCTCGGCTTCACGGCGGACACGACGCTCGAAGCCATGGTGGAAGAGGTCGTCGACTGGGCCCGCAGCATCGGACTCGCCACGCGGGACGAGGAGCACACCCCGGTGCCGCGCTAGAGCTTCGCGCTTTCGCGAGGCGGGCTGTCCGGAGACGATCAGAGACACAGAAAACGGCAGGACTGTCCCGGAGCACGCGCTCAACCCGACTCATGAGTTCGGTGGACAGCATCAGGCACGGTGTGGTGTTCTACGGGCCGATCTGCATGCTCCCGGTCAGTTCGGCTTCCTTGACCAGTTGCTGGATCGTCATGCTCTCACCGGGCTTCCATACCTCGATGATGTGGTCGGGCCGGGTTCGTGAGCCCTTGTTCCATCCTGGTCGGCCGGCCCGGCATGACAGCCCTGTTCCGGATCGTCATCGCCGAACTGCCTCGTTTCCCCGAACTGGGACGGATGCAGTTCCAGCTCGGCAAACTGCCCTACTTCACCTCCGTTCAGCACTACTTGGAATCCGAGCACGAGGCAGGCAACGCCGACGTCCCGGACGCGGTGAGCGCCGCGAACCAGTTCCTCGGCATGATCGCCGACTACGTCCTGTGGCCCCGCATGCTGCTGACCGACTGGAACCCAGCGGCCTCCGACATCCACGACGCCGTCGAACAGGCCGTCCAGACCATGCTCGCCAGATACGCCCCGACCCGCCGGCCTGACCCGAAGCCGGAACGTCAACGCTGGCACTGGCGCGCGACGCTCACCATCCGCGGCGCCTCCACTCGGCGACGCATGCCGGTGAACGTCGGTGGCCTCGGCACGCTGCCCACTGGCGGGGCTCCGCCGTCGTGCCTCGTCGGCATGGTCAACGCCGGGCAGCACACCGGTCGCAGACGCCGGTCAGCTCCACCGTGTACTCGACCTCGGCGAAGCCCATGACATCGGCCACGTTCTCCGCCCAGCGTGCGATCACGCCCGCCTCGACCTCCGTGGTGAGGCCGCAGTCGCGGCAGACGAGATGGTGGCGGTGCCCGTCGGCGGGTCGGGGCCGGTAGAGCCGTTCGCCTCGCTTCCCCCGCACCACGTCGAGCCGCCCGGAGCGGTCCAGGGCGCGAAAAGTCCGGTATACCGTGGACAGACCGATGGTGACGCCGTCGGCTTTCAGCGCCTCGTGCAACTCCTGGGCGGAGGTGAATCCGGTGCGTTGCCGCAGAGTGTTCATGACAGCCATCCGCTGCCGCGTCGTGCGCAAGGATGCAGGCAGCCGTGTTGTCGGCGGTTCGCGCAGGCCGCCCACCTCCAAGGGCTCCCGGACGTGAGATCCGTTTCCGTCACGATGGGTGTCAGGAGGCGAGGGCTTCAGCGGAAGGCCGGCGCGCCGCCCGCCTCGCGATGCCGCGGAGCCACTCGGTACCGGCCCTAACCGCCGGCCGTGCGCCACGCCTCGTACCCCCGACCGTCCAAGGAGGGCACGGCGTCGATCAGCGCCCGTGTCACCGGGTGCCTCGGCGAACCCAGCACCGTCTCCTCGACGCTCCCGTACTCGACGACCGTGCCCTGCTCCAGGACGGCGACGGAGCCGCCCAGCCGTGGCGCGACCGTGAGATCGTGCGTGACCACGACCAGCGCCGTACCGCTCTCTCTGCGCAGTACGTCGAGCAGGGCGACCACCGAGGCGGCCGAGGTGGGATCGAGCGCGCTGGTCACCTCGTCGCACAGCAGTACCCGGGGCCGGGCGGCGAGCGCCCGCGCCAGGGCCACCCGCTGGCGCTGCCCGCCCGACAGGGCGGCCGGGCGGCGTGTCGCGTACGACCTGTCCAGGCCGACCGACTCCAGCAGCCGGCCGACCTCTTCGGAGACGGCCGCCTCGTCGCGCGCGATCCCGAACAGCCGCAAGGGCCTGCCCACGATGGTGGCGACGGTGTGGGCGGGGTTCAGCGAGTCGTAGGGGTTCTGCGCGACCAGCTGGACGGCGCGCAGGCTGTCCCGGTCCCGCGCGGCCACGGTCCGGCCCAGCGGCGTGTCCGCCAGCCGCACCTCGCCGTCCCACCTCGGGTGCAGTCCGGCGAGGCAGCGCAGCAGCGTCGTCTTGCCGCTCCCCGAGGCGCCGACAACGGTCAGGCAGCCCGCGTCCGCGACGGTCAGACCGATGTCCGACAGCACGGCCGGGCCCCCTCGGCCGTGTCGTGCCGTGAGCCCCCGCACGCGCAGAACCGGCGCCCCTTCCGGGGAGCCGGAGTCCACGCCGGCCGACGCGTGGACCGGCCTCGGCTCCGAGGGGGCGGTCAGGGCCGTGCCCGAGGCGCGGGCCGCCGCCACCAGTTCGCGAGCCGCGGCGGTGGCCGGCGACCGGATCAGGGACGCCGCCGGCCCGGCCTCCACGATGCGGCCATGGGCCATGACGGCCACCGAGTCGGCGACCTCGGCGGCCGCCGCCAGGTCGTGCGTCACCAGCAGCACGGCAGCACCGGTCTCGGCGGCCAGCCGCCCCAGGTCCCGCAGCAGGGCCGCGGCGGTGACCGGGTCGAGCGCGCTCGTGGGCTCGTCCAGGACGAGCACCGTGGGCCGCCCCGCCAGGGCCCCGGCCAGGGCGACTCGCTGCCGCTGGCCGCCCGACAGCTGATGAGGACGGCGGGCGAGGAACGCGTCGTCGTCCGGCAGTCCCACGAGCCGCAGTGCCGCCCGGGCCTTCTCCACCCGCTCGTCGCGCGGCACTTCGCCGGCCCGCAGCAGCTCCGTGATGTGTGCGCCCACCCGCAGGGTCGGCGCCAGCGAGGTGCGAGGGTCCTGCGGCACATAGGCCGTGCGGTGGGCCCGCAGCGCCCGCAACCGTCGCGGGCCGACGCTGTAGAGATCCGTGCCGTCGAGGAGTACCCGGCCGTCGGTGCGGGTGACGCCCGGCCGGGGCCCGGCCAGCAGGCCGAGCGCCAGCGTCGTCTTGCCGCTTCCGGACTCGCCCACCAGCGCCAGGACGCGGCCCGGCGACAGATCGAGGTCCGCGCCCGCGAGGAGCGTCCGGCCGGCCGCCTCCATCCGCAGACCGCGACAGGACAGCACAGCGGTCCTCTGAGGCACTGTGACCGCCACCGACGATCCCCCGGACGGCGGAGCGCCGACCGGTCCGTCCTCGCGGGAGAGGACGTCCGCGGTCGCCGGCAGCCGGTCCGCCAGGGCGTTCGCCGACACCAGGATCAGCAGCAGCATCACCGTGGGGGCCAGCACGGCGAGGGGCTGGAGCGACAGTCCCGGCTGGTTCTCCAACAGCATCAGCGCCCAGTCCGCGGCGGGGGGCTGGGCGCCGTAGCCGAGGAAGGCGGCGGTGGCGATCGTGAACACCGCGCCGACGAAGCGCACTCCGGCGTCCGCCCGCAGCAGCGGCACGAGGTTGGGCAGCAACTCCCTGCGGATCATGTACCCGAGGGACTCGCCGCGGGACCGCGCGGCCTCCACGTAATCGTGCTCCAGCGCCTGCCGCGTCACCGCGTGCACCATCCGCGTGATGTCGGGCACCAGGATGACGATTGTGGCGCCGGCGATGCCGACCGGTCCCCGCCCCGTCGCCACGACCAGCACACTGAGCAGAACGAACGCGGGCACGCTCATCAGCACGTCGACCAGCCGCATGATGACCGACTCCACCGCGCCGCGGCGCAGTGCCGCCACAGCACCCGCCGGGATGCTCACGGCGTAGGCGGCGAGCAGGGCGCACACCGAGACGATGATCAGTGACCGGCCGCCGGCCAGTACCCGGCTGAGCACGTCGGCCCCCAGCCGCTCGGTCCCCAGCGGCGCGTCCCCGCTGATCGGCGCGTACGGCATGTCCAGTGCCGCGCCCGGATCGTGCGGGGTCAGCCAGGGTCCGACCAGGGCCGTCAGAAGGCTCAGGCAGAGAACCGCGCCGGGGAGCCATACGGACAGCGCGGCGCGGCGCCGCGATCGCCACCTCCCCTGCCGCCGGGCGTCCGGTGCGCCTCGCCCGCCGCCGGGCGCCCCGTCCCCGGCGCCGCGGGGCGGCCGGCCCCCGGCGTCCGATGCCCCGTCGAGCTGTGGATACGTCATGCTTCTCTTCCCCGGACCGGATTGAAGACGACCGACAGCACGTCGGCCAGCAGATTGAGTGCGACCGTCACACAGGTGACGATCATGGTGATGGCCAGTACGACCGGCGCGTCCCGCCCCGCGGACGCCTCCACCAGCGCCGCGCCGATCCCCGGATAGCCGAACAGCGTCTCCGCGATCAGCGTGCCGCCGAACAGATAGGACACGTAGCGGGCCATGACCGGGAGGACCGGGACGACGGCCGTCGGCAGCACCCAGCGCGCCACCACCCGCCACTCGGGGACCCCGCCGAGCCGCGCCGCCTCGGCCGCCTCGCCGCGCCCGGCGCTCGCGGTCGCCTCCCTGACGAGCCGCACGTTCTGCGCCAGGCACGCGGAGACCAGCGTCACCACCGGCAGCACCAGCAGCGAGGGCCGCGCCGACGGACTCTCACCGGCGGACAGCGCCGACACGGCCGGGAACCAGCCCAGGCCGGTGGCGAAGCACAGCACCAGCACCGTGCCGATGACGAACTCCGGCACGCTGACCAGCGCCAGCACCCCCCATGACACGATCCGGTCGGAGCGTCGGCCGGCCCGCAGCCCGGAGAACAGCCCGAGCCCCAGCGACAGCGGGACCAGCACCACCACCGCGGCCACGGCGAGGATCGCCGAGTTCAGGGCGCGGTCGGCGAGGATCTCCGAGACGTTCCCGCCCTGGGCGAACGACACGCCCAGATCACCGTGGAGGGCATCGCCGAGCCAGCGCAGGTACCGCACCACGGGTGAGGCGTCCAGACCGAGACTGTGCCGCAGGGCCTCGACCCGTGCGGGGGAGGCGTCCCCCGCACGGGACAGCCGGGCCGTGGCCGCGTCGCCGGGGGCCATCTCCGTCGCGGCGAAGACCAGGACGGACACGGCCAGCACGACGCCGACGGCCGCGGCCGACCGGCGCAGCACCAGCAGCCCGAGGGCGTGGTTCCCCCGGTCCGCCTTCTTGACGCTCACGCGCTCAGGAACGCGTTGCGCAGAGAGGGGTACTCGGGCCAGCCCAGGGACTCGACCCCCTGCACCTTCGGCGTCGCCGCGGCTGCCGAGGGCATCCGCGCGAAGATCGCGTCGCCGCCGTGGTCGTACAGGTAGTGCTGGACGTCCCCGACGGCCTGCCCGCGGTCCCGGTCGGAGACCGACCGGCGCATGTCGGCCAGCAGGGTCTCCAGACGCTTGGGCGCCTTGCCGGTGAGGGGGAAGACGGCCGAGCCGCCGTAGTAGTTGAGCAGGGCCAGCGGCAGGGGCATGGGGGAGTTGGCGGACGTCTGGATGGGCGTGGACAGCAGTTTGCCCATGTCGCTGTAGTAGTCGGCGGCCGGTACCTTGTCCAGTTCGACCCTCAGGCCCGCCTCCTTGGCCTGCTGGACGAACGCGGAGGCGCTCTCGACCAGTCCGTAGGCGAAGTCGCTGGTGCGCAGGGTGATCGATGTGCCCTCCAGGCCCGCCTTCTTCAGCAGCGACCTGGCGCGGTCGGGGTCGTGCTCACGCTTCGGCAGGTCGCCGGTGTACCAGGGCTGGTGCATGCCGCGCGCGTCGTCGGCGCTCTCCCCGTAGCCCAGGGTCACGGACCTGACCATCGCCTCGCGGTCGACGGCGTACTTGACGGCCTCGACGAGTGCCGGCGAGGTGAAGGGCTTCTGGTCCAGGTTCATGCTGAACGTCAGCTCGGTCCACAGGTCCTTCGGCGGCATCAGCATCCGCAGGGACGTGTTGCCCCGCTCCGCGCGTACGGCTGTCAGCGGGACGCTGCCCGCGTAGTCGAACTGTCCTGCCTTCAGGCCGCTCAGCCGGGCCGCCGAGTCCGTGACGGAGTACAGCTCGATCCCGTCGAGGTAGGGGCCGCCGCGGTCCGCGTCCCAGTAGTCGGGGTTCGCCACCAGGACGCTGCTCTTGCCGGCCTCCCATGTGGACAGGGTGAACGGGCCGCTGCCCAAGGCTTTGGACAGCTTCTTGGTGCCGTCCGGGAAGACGAACATGGACTGGGCGAGCGCCAGGTCGAAGAAGCCGTTCGGCTGCTTCAGCGGCACGGTGAGGGTCCGGGCGTCCGGCACGCGTGCCGCCGCGAAGTCGGCGCCGGCGAGCAGGGCGGACTGGCCGCCCGGGTTCGCCGCGATCGTCCGCAGGCTGAACAGGACGTCCTTCGCCGTGAGCCGGGCGCCGTCGCTGAACGTGACGCCCTTGCGCAACCGGATCGTCCACCGCGAGGCATCGGCGTTGGGTGCGACGGACTCGGCCAGCCGCCATACCGGCCTGCCGCCGTCCAGGTCGCCCAGTGTGTCCCACAGCAGGCGGGCCCGTACGAAGTCGATGACGGTGGCGGTGGCCTGCACGACGCTCGTCGACTCGGTGCTGCCGCCGGTGAACGCGGCCCGCAGTGTTCCGCCGCGGCGCGGCTCGCCGGTGTAGGTGGCGGAGCCGGCGGGCCGGGCCCCGCCGGCGCCGGAGCCGGCGGGCCGGGCCCCGCCGGCGCCGGAGCCGCCGCAGGCCGTGAGGAGCCCGCCCGCGGCGAGGACCGCGGCTCCGCCCGCCGTGCGGGTGAGGAGCGAACGCCGGGATATCTCGGATCTGTTCACTGGATGTCTTTCCGTTCGTGCCTGGCGCGCGTCGGCTGGGGGACGTCGCGCCGTGGTGGTGCTGGGGATTCGGTCTCAGGAGAGCCGCAGCTCGGGGTCGTACATGTCGAACCAGTGGTGGAGGTCGAGGACCCGTTCGATGCCGAGGCGCCCGTCGCCGGCCAGCTGTTCGGGCTCGCGCGCGACGGTCTCCTGGAGCCAGGCCCGGTCGACGAGTTCGAAGACGGGACTGTCCCGCTCGGCCAGTACCTCGCGCGCCTGCTCCTGGAGCGCCTTCGCGTAGCCGGGGTCCTGCGTGGAGGGGTAGGGGCTCTTCACGCGGTCCACCACCGACTCCGGGAGGGCGTCGCGCACGGCGGCGCGCAGCAGGCTCTTCTCCCGTCCGTCCGCGGTCTTCATCGACCACGGCGCGTTGTAGACGTACTCGACGAGCCGGTGGTCGGCGAAGGGCACCCGCACCTCAAGGCCCACCGCCATCGACAGGCGGTCCTTGCGGTCCAGGAGGGCGCGCACCAGGCGCGTCAGATGCAGGTGGCACACGGTGCGCATCCGCCGTTCCAGGCCCGTCTCACCGTCCAGGTGCTCCACCGAGGCCACGGCGGAGGCGTACTGGTCGGCGATGTAGGCGGGGATGTCGAGCCGGCGGCGCACATCGGGGTGGAGCAGGGCCGTACGGTCCGTGGTGTGCGCGTTCTGGAAGGCGAGCCACGGGAACGTGTCCGCGTCCCGGGCCGCCGGGTGGTGGAACCAGATGTACCCGCCGAACAGCTCGTCCGCGAACTCCCCGGACAGGGTGACCGTGGAGTGTTCGCGGATCGCCTGGAACAGCAGGTACATCGAGGAGTCGATGTCGCCGAGGCCGATCGGCATGTCGCGGGCGCGCAGCACGGACCGCCGCAGCCCGGGGTCGGTCAGCTCTCCCGAGTCGAGCACCACCGCGCGGTGGTCGGTGCCCACCGCCCGGGCGACCTCGCGGATGAACGGGCTGTCGGGGGTCTCGCGCAGTTCGTCGGGGCGGAAGTTCTCCTCCAGCCCGGCGAAGTCGACCGAGAAGGTCCGCAATCGCTCGCCCGAGGCGGCGAGATGACGGGCGCTCAGGGCGGTGACGGCGCTGGAGTCGAGTCCGCCCGAGAGCAGCGCGCTCAACGGTACGTCCGACACCGACTGGCGCCCCATCGTGTCGGTCAGCAGCTCCCGTACCCGCTCGACGGTGGTCCCGGTGTCGTCGGTGTGCTCGCGGGTGGGCAGGGACCAGTAGGTACGGCGGCGGATGCCGTCCCGGGTCACGGTGACGACCGTCCCCGGCTCGACCTCGGTCATGCCCTTCCACAGGGACCAGCCCGGCGCCTTGGTGAAGCCGATCAGCTCGTGGAGGCAGTCCAGATCGACCACCCGGCGGGCCCGCGGGTTGGCCAGGACGGCCTTGGGCTCCGAGCCGAACAGGACGCCGTCCGGGGTCGGGTACAGGTACAGGGGTTTGACCCCCATGCGGTCCCGCACGAGGACGAGCTTGTGCGCGCGCTCGTCCCACAGGGCCAGGGCGTACATGCCGTTGAGGCGCTCCGCCATGTGCTCGCCCCACTCCAGGTAGGCGTGGAGCACGACCTCGGTGTCGCTGGAGGTGCGGAAGACGTGTCCCCGGCCGCGCAGTTCGCCGCGGAGTTCGGTGAAGTTGTACGTCTCGCCACTGTAGACGAGGGCGACGCTGCCGCCGGGTGTGCCGGCGGTCATGGGCTGCGCCCCGCCGGGCGGGTCGATGACGGCGAGCCGCCGGTGGCCGAGAGCGACATGGCGGCGCACCCAGGTGCCGCCGTCGTCGGGCCCCCGGTCGGCCAGGGTGGCCGTCATCGCCTCGATGTCGTGCCCGCGGACCGTGAGGTCGTCGTCGAAGGCGACCCATCCGGTAATACCGCACATAACTGATCCTCACTGGTGGAACGGAGGGGAAGGAAAGAAGGAGGGAGGGCAGGCGGCCGGTCAGCCGAGCCGCACGGGCAGTTCCGCCAGCCCGTGCATGGCGGTGCTGGGGCGCCACATCAACTCCGCCTTGGGCACGGCCAGTTCGATGGTGGGGAAGGCTGCGAGCAGCTGTCCGATGCCGATCTCGCCCTCGATACGGCCGAGCGGGGCGCCGACGCAGAAGTGGACGCCGTGGCCGAACCCGAGGTGGCCCCCGGCCGGCCGGGTGATGTCGAGGCGGTCGGGGTCGGGGAAGCGGGCGCCGTCGCGGTTGGCCGACAGCAGGGAGATCATCACGAACTGCCCGGCGGGGATCTCCACGTCCCCGACCCGCAGGGCTTCCTTGGCGTAGCGCGGTGAGGAGAGGTTGTTGGGCGTCTCGAAGCGCAGGAACTCCTCCACGGCGCCGGGCAGCAGCGCGGGGTCCGAGCGCAGCGCGGCCAGCTGTCCGGGGTGGCGGATCAGGGCGAGCACGCCACTGGCGATCAGGTTGACGGCGGTCTCGTAGCCGCCGATGAGCAGGACGAAGCTCATGGCGATCATCTCGGGGACGCTCAGCCGGTCCCCGTCCTCACTGGCGGTGACCAGCCCCGACAGCAGGTCCTCCCGCGGCGACACGCGCTTGGCCTCAAGCAGCTCTGCCAGATAGCGGCCCATGGACTCCGAAGCGGCGCCGATCTCCTCGGGCGGCGCGGTGGAGACCAGTACGTCGGACCAGGCGCCGAACATCTCCCGGTCGTCCTTGGGGATGCCGAGCAGTTCACAGATCACGATCATCGGCAGCGGGTAGGCGTAGTCCCGCAACAGGTCCACCGGCCCGGTGGTGTCCAGCGCGTCCGTCAACTCGGCGGCGATCTCCGCTATCCGGGGACGGAGCAGCTCGATGGACCGGGGGGTGAACGCCTTGTTGACCAGTTTCCGCAGCCGGGTGTGGTCCGGCGGGTCGGTGTTCAGCAGGTGCCGGGCCAGATCCTCGGAGAAGGAGCTGGGCTTGCCGTCCGCGGCCTCCCGCAGCCGTTCGAGCCGGTCGTAGACGCCGTCGCTGCTCAGCCGGGGATCGAGGAACAGGGAGCGTGCCTCCTCGTATCCCGTCACGAGCCAGACGGGCAGGCCGGTGGGCAGGATCACGGGCAGGACCGGACCCTTGTCCCGCAGGACCGCCGCGGCGGCGTGCGGATCGTGCATGAAGGAGTCGTCCAGGCGCAGGTGTTCCACTGGCAAGGTCATCAGGTGCCTCTTCATCGTCGTTCGGTGATGGCGGCGGCGTCGCCGTCCGCCCGGGAGCCGGCCAGCAGGCCGGTGACGGACCGCACGACGTCGTGCGGGTCGTCGGAGAAGTAGAAGTGGCCGCCGGCGAAGGCCAGGAGCCGGAACTCGGAGTCGGTCCAGCGCGACCAGCCCCGCGCCTCGTCCTCGGCGACCTCGGTGTCACCGGTTCCGACGAGTGCCGTCACGGGGCACGGCAGCGTCGTCGGGGCGGGCGGGGCGTAGGTCTCCACCAAGCGGTAGTCGTTGCGCACCGCGGGAAGGATCAGCCGGCGCACCTCGTCCATGGCGAGCAGTTCCGGGTGAGTGCCGCCGAGCCGCAGTAGCTCGGCGGTCAGGCCGTCGTCGTCCAGCAGGTGTACGGCGCCGGGGCGGTGGAACTGAGGGGCCTCCCGCGCTGACACGAACACGTGTTCCGGGGGGCGTGCGCCCTCGGCGACCATGCGGAGCGCCAACTCGTGGGCGACGAGAGCGCCCATGCTGTGCCCGAACACCGCCCACGGGCGGTCCAGCAGCGGCCGTACCGCGTCCGCGAGGGCGGCCACCAGAGCCGGCACGTCACCGGGCGCCCGCTCGTCGACCCGCTCCTCCCGCCCCGGCGGACAGACCAGGACCGGTTCGATCCAGTCGGGCAGCGGTCCGGTCCACGCCCGGTACAACGACGCCGTCCCGCCCGCGTGGGGCAGGCACAGCAGTCGCAGGGAAGGGGCGCCGCCGGGACGGGGGCGGCGGAACCAGCGGGCCGAGGACACGTCGGGATCGGTCAAGGGACTTCCTGTTCTGCGTGGCTGGTGCGGTGGTGCGGTGGTGCAGCGATGTGCGGCGGCGGGTGGCTCAGGTGGGCTTGAGCTGCCAGGCCGTCGCCCTGCTGCGCTCCGCCCAGAGATCCCGGTAGAGGCCGCCGGCGGCGATGAGTTCCTGGTGGCCGCCCAGTTCACAGACCGCGCCGTCCTCGATGACGGCGATCTGGTCCGCGGAGGCGATCGTCGACAGTCGGTGCGCCACCACCAGGACGGTCCTGTCCCGGGCCAGCCCCGCGAGGGCCTCGCCCACCGCCGCCTCGTTCTGGGCGTCCAGGGCCGAGGTCGCCTCGTCCAGCAGGACCACCGCCGCGTCCTTCAGCAGGGCCCGGGCGATGGACACGCGCTGCCGCTCACCCCCGGACAGGCGGGAGCCGCCCTCACCGACCGGTGTCGCCCAGCCCAGCGGCAGCCGGGTGACGACCTCGGTGAGCCGGGCCGCGTCGGCGGCGGCGCGCACCTCCTCGTCGGTGGCGCCGGGGCGGCCGATACGCACGTTCTCCTCGATGGTGGCGTCGAAGAGGTATACGTCCTGGGAGACGATGGAGATCTGCCCCATCAGGGTCTCGCCGCTCATCTCCCGCACGTCGGCACCGCCGACGCGTACACAACCGCCGTCCACGTCCCAGAAACGGGCGGCGAGACGGGTCACGGTCGTCTTGCCGGCCCCGGACGCGCCGACGAGCGCCGTCATGGACCGGGGCGGGCAGGACAGGGAGAACCCGGACAGCACCGGCTGGTCCCCGTACCCGAAGGTGACGTCCTCGAACTCCACCCCCGAGTGCTCCGGTTCGCGCGGCGCGGACGGCTCGGGCAGCGGCGGGGTGCGCACGATGCGGCTGATCCCGTCCAGCGCGGTCCGGGCCAGTTGCACCCCCGTTCCGTACACGGCCAGCAGTGACACGGGTTCGGTGAAGCGGACCGCGAGGATCAGTACGGCGATGATGTCCGGCACCGCGGTGCGCTCGTCCAGGACCAGCCAGGCCGCCGTGACCGCCACCAGGGCGAACGCGGCCTCGACGAGGGCCGTGTACCAGGCGGCGGGTGCGTTGGCCCGGTTGAGGCCGCGCACGGTCGCCGCGCGGTCGGCGCGCAGCGACCGCTCCAGGCTCTCCCAGCCCGAGACGGTACGTCCCGCCGCGCGCAGGACGGACTGCGCGCGGGCGAACTCCAGCACCCGGCTCGACACCTCCGACAGCGCCTCGGCCTCCGTCGCCTGCGAGGTGGCGGAGACGCGCTGGAGCCGCTGGTACAGCAGGAGGCCCAGCGGGCTCAGTACGAGGAAGGCGAGGGTGAGCCGCCAGTCCACGAAGAGGGTGATCAGCGCGATGGCGGCCGGCGCGGTGACGGTCACGGTGATCTGCTGGAGCACCATGCCGGGGAAGTTGCCGAAGCTCTGCGCGCCCGACATCGAGGTGAGCAGGCGGCCGGAGGCGACCTTGGTGAACCAGCCCAGGGGGAGCCGGGTGACGTGCCGGGCCAGCTTCCTGGCCAGCGTCATGCCGCTGCGCTCGACACCGACCGCGTACCCGTTGTTCGAGGTGACCCACAGGACGGCTCCGGCGGCGGCGGCTCCCGCGGCGGCGACCAGCAGCCACAGCGCCGCGCGTGCGGTGTCGTCCGCGAACAGCGCGCGCAGCAGCGGGATGAGAGAGGCGAAGGTGACGCCCTGGCAGATGCCGGTGGCGACATAGCCGGCGACCTGGCCGCGCATCCCGGTCGGTTCGCCGATGAGTTCCTCGGCCTGACGGATGATCACTGTCCGACCTCCTGGTGGACCTGCTGGGCACTCCAGAGCCGGGCGTAGAGCCCCTCGCGCTCCAGGAGCGCCGTATGCGTGCCGCGTTCCACGATGCGTCCGCCGTCCAGGACGAGAATCGCGTCCGCCCCGGCCACCGTGTGCAGCCGGTGGGCGATGACGAGCAGCGTCCGGCCCTTGCCCAGGGCGCTGAGCGCTTCCTGGATCCGGGCCTCGCTGTGCGGGTCGGCGTGCGCGGTGGCCTCGTCGAGGATGACGACGGGGGAGTCCTGGAGGATGGCCCGCGCGATGGTGATCCGCTGGCGTTCGCCGCCGGACAGTTCGCTCTCGCCGTCCTCCAGGAGGGTGTCGTAGCCGTGGGGGAGGGCCATGACGACGTCGTGGATCTGCGCGGCGCGGGCCGCGGCCGCCACCTCCTCGTCGGTGGCGTCGGGCCGGCCGAGCCGGATGTTCTCCCGGACGGTGGCGCGCAGCAGGACCACCTCCTGGAAGACGAAGGCGACCTGGCCGAGCAGTTCCCGGGTGGGGATCTGCCGGATGTCGGTCCCGCCGAGCGTGACGCGCCCGGAGGTGACGTCCCAGAAGCGCGGGATCAGCCGGGCGAAGGTGGTCTTCCCCGAACCGGAGGGGCCCACCAGTGCGGTGACCGTGCCCGGCTCCAGTACGGCGCTGACCCCGTCGAGTGCGGGCGCCCCTCCCTCGCCGTAGGCGAAACGGACGTCCTCGAAGGCGACGCGCGGGGAGTCGGGGGCGGCGCCCTCGGCGGGCTCCGGCAGGGCGGGTTCGGCCAGGACGGCGGCGATGTGGGTGGCGCCGAGCTGCGCGTCGCGGAAGGCGTAGCCGAGCTGTGCCGCCTGCATCACCGTGCTGGGCAGGCCGATGCCCACCGCGAGGAAGGGCAGCAGAGTGGCCGGACCGGCCCAGCCGGCAGCGACGAAGAGGATGCCGGTGCCGGCTATCCACACCAGCATCGAGGCGGGCGAGAGCAGGGTGTTGATGAGGTTCGTGGGCCGGCCGATCGCGGACATCCAGCGCAGGCACACCCGGGTCAGCCGGTCGGCGGCCTCGCTGAACCGCGCGAAGGTGTGCGCGGTGGCCCCGTAGGTCTTGATGACCTCGATGCCGTCGACGAGTTCGACCGACGCCTTGGCCAGGTCGGACTGTGCCACGTTGAAGGCGCCCATGTTCTGCTCGTACGCGCTCTGGAGGCGGGGTGCCAGTATGACGAGGACCAGCACGGCGTAGCCCACCACGACCAGGGCCAGACGCCAGTCCGCCACCAGCAGGTACACCACGGCGGTCAGCGGCATGACGACGGCGGAGGTCAGCTCCGCGGCGGCGTGCGCGACCAGTGTGTGGACCTGCCTGACATCGTCGGACACCGCCTTCTTCACCTCGCCGGACCCGCTGGCGGTGAACCAGCCGAGCGGCAGCGAGCCGAGGTGGCGAGCGAGCCGGGAGCGCGTCAGGTAGCGGAACTCGGCGTCCGCGTAGTGGCAGAGCTGGGTGGCTCCCATGTAGAGCACGCCGCGCAGCACGGCCCCGGCCACGGCCGCGATGATCCATCCCCACACCTCGCCGGGCCGTCCGGTCCCGTGGTCGAGGAGGACCCGTCCGGCCTCGGCGACCGCGATGTACGGCACGACGGCGCAGACGGCCGACAGGGCGGTCAGGGCAACTCCCGCTGTCAGTCGGCCCCTTACCGGCTCGACAAGGGTTTTGAGGGCCCCTGCCTCGACGAGGGGCCGCTGCTCGGCGGGCGTGCGGTCGTCGGTCACCGGGCCGCCTCGGCAGGACGGTGCGCGGGGTCCGCCGGGGGGTGCTCGGCGGGACACGTGGCGGTCATGGGTGGGGCCTTCCTCTTCGTCTGCTTCGTCTGCGTTCGGTTCATCGGGCGTCCGGGTGCGTCGGAATCCGAGCTCGGCAATGGCTTGAGTCAGGTCGGCCCGAGTCGATCGACGGGCGGCCTGTGAGTGGTGAAGTCGCTGACCTGGTGGGCGAGGTGAGGCGTCAGGGCCTCGCGCTCCGATCCGGGGCGGCGATCGTGTCGTTATGGGGGGCGGGCGAGGCCGGGTACGGGGCGGGGTCGCCCCCGGAGGGCGGATGGGCCATCCGCCGGGCGGGGCTAGGAGGCGACCATAATGAAAATGATAATCAGTATGTTCGGTAGGGTACGGATCTGGTCGAAGCAAGTCAACGCGGGGCGGGGGCCGGTCCCGGGGTCGCCCGGGATGCTGGTCGCCCCGGGCGTTTCACTCCCGTGCGGCCCTCGGCTCGCCGGTGGGCGGCTGTCGGTTCGCCGGCGCGAGCCCCATGGGCGGCCGGATGTATGTCCCGGGCGTCGGGACCCTCTCCGTGCCGCATTCGACCCATGGCCACGCGGGGCGTCTCGGTGGCGAAGCCGTCCTGCGGCGCTCACTCGACAGCCCCGAACGGCCTCGCGCCCTCCCGTCGCCGTCTCGGGGTGCCGGTGGGCGGGGGAGGGGGGTTTCAAGTTTTGAACATGATAATCATATCTAGTAATCTCCATATGCTTGCTGACATCCGGCCGTTGACCGGCCGTGTTTTGAGAGGGATGGATCCAGGTGCCCCAGGAACCCGCAGACGGACGATTCGACCTGCCCGCGGCCGTCGGTGAACTGCTCGACCTGCCCACCGGCCATATCGACGAGGACGCCCACCTCATCCAACTGGGGCTGGATTCCCTGGCGATGATGCGGCTCGCCGGCCGTTGTCGCCGCTCCGGCGCGGACATCGGTTTCGCCGACCTCATGGCCGAGCCCACGCTCGCGGCCTGGCGCCGCCTGCTGGAGGAGCGCGGTCAGGACGGCGCCGGCACGGACGTCCGGCCGGTGACGGCGGTCGACGAGTCCGAACCGTTCGACCTCGCGCTCATGCAGCACGCCTACTGGGCCGGCCGCAGCGAGGGCCAGCACCTGGGCGGCGTGGCCGCGCACTTCTACCACGAGTTCGACGGTCACGCGGTGGCTCCCGACCGCCTCGAAGCCGCGGTGCACGCGGTGCTCGGCCGGCACGGCATGCTGCGGGTGGCCGTCCTGGACGACGGCAGGCAGCGCGTCCTGCCCACGAGCCCCTGGCCCGGGCTGCGCGTCCACGACCTGCGCGACCTCGACGCCGGAGCGCGCGAACACCGCCTCGCGGAACTGCGCCGCGAGCTGTCCCACCGCGCTATGGACATCGCCGCCGGCGAGGTCTTCGACGTCCGGCTCTCCCTGCTGCCGGACGGCGCCACCCGGGTCCACGTCAACCTGGACATGGTGGCCGCCGACGCGCTGAGCCTGCGTGTCCTCCTCGCCGACCTCGCCCGCGCCTACGCGGATCCGGCCGGACCCCTGCCCGCGCTGGACTACAGCTTCCCCCGCTACCTCGCCGACCGCGCCGCCGCCGAGCGCACCCCCGAGCGCCGGGCCCGCGCGGCCGCCGACCGGGCCCACTGGCGGGAACGGCTGCCGCACCTGCCCAACGCCCCGCGACTGCCCACCCGGACCGGCGAGTCCGAGGCCACCACCGTCGTCCGGCGCCACCTCCACCTCGACGCCGAGCGCACCCGGCGCTTCGAGGAGAACGCCCGCCGGCACGGGCTGACCCCGGCCATGGCGCTCGCCGCCGTCTTCGCCGAGACGCTGGGCGCGTTCAGCGCCGAATCCGACTTCCTGCTCAACCTCCCTCTCTTCGACCGCGAACCGCTGCACGACGGCGTGAACGCCCTCGTCGGCGACTTCACCTCGTCACTGCTGCTCGCCTGGCACGGAGGCGAGGCGGGCACCTTCGCCGAGCGCGCCGCCCGCTTTCAGGAACGCTTCCACCAGGACGCCGCGCACAGCGGCTACTCCGGTGTCGAGGTACTGCGCGACGCCTCGCGGCTGCACGGCGAACGCATCCTCGCCCCCGTCGTCTACACCAGCGCCCTCGGTCTGGGGGAACTCTTCGCGGACGCCGTGCGGGAGAGCTTCGGCGAGGCGAGCTGGATCATCTCCCAGGGCCCGCAGGTCTGGCTCGACGCGCAGGTGACCGAGGTCGCCGGCGGACTTCTGGTGAACTGGGACGCCCGGGAGGACGCCTTCGAACCCGGCGTGCTGGACGCCATGTTCGGCGCCTACCGCGCACTCATCGACCGGCTGACCGACAACGCCCCGGCCTGGGGCGCACCGGTCCCCGCGCTGCTGCCCGCCGCCCAGATCGCCGTACGCGAGGGCATCAACAGGGCGGCCCTCGCCCAGGCGCCCGTTCCGGTACGGCTGCACGACGTCTTCTTCGCCCGCGCCGCCGGCCACCCCGGCGCCCCGGCTCTGCTGACGGCGGACGGCCCCGTCACCTACGGGGAACTCGCCCACCGAGCCCTCGCCCTCGCCGGCCGCCTCGACCAGCAGGGGGTCGAACCCGGCGACATCGTCGCCGTCACCCTGCCCACGGGGCCCGACCAGGTGACCGCCGTGCTCGCGGTCCTCGCCGTCGGAGCCGCCTACCTGCCCCTGGGCACCGGCCAGCCCGCCGCCCGGCGCGACCGCGTCCACGCCTCGGCCGGCGTGCGTACCGTCGTCGACCACGTCGGCGTACCGGCGGGAACCGCACCACTGGCCGGCCCCCGGCCGGGGACGCCCGACGACCTCGCCTACGTCATCTACACGTCCGGTTCCACCGGCGAACCCAAGGGCGTGGAGATCACGCACAAGGCCGCCGCGAACACCGTCACCGACCTGGGCGAACGTTTCGCCGTCGGCCCCTCGGACCGCACCCTGGCCGTCTCCGCCCTCGACTTCGACCTCTCCGTCCACGACCTGTTCGGCACCCTCGCGGCCGGCGGCGCGCTGGTCTGCCTCACCGAGGACACCCGCCGCGACGCCGCGGCCTGGGCGACCCTGGTACGCACCCACGGCGTCACCGTCGTCAACTGCGCGCCCGCCGTGCTCGACATGCTGCTGACGGCCGCCGCACCCGGCGACCTCGCCACGCTGCGGCTCGCCCTTCTCGGCGGCGACTGGGTACCCCTCACCCTGCCCGGCAAGGTACGCGAGGCCGCCCCCGGATGCCGTTTCGCGGCGCTCGGCGGCACCACCGAGACCGCCATCCACTCGACCCTCCGCGAGGTCGGCGACATCCCCGCCGGCTGGGTCTCCATCCCTTACGGAACCCCGCTGCGCGGCGTCGCCTGCCGCGTCGTCGACCCGCTCGGCCGGGACTGCCCCGACCAGGTGCCCGGCGAACTGTGGATCGGCGGGGCCGGTGTGGCACGCGGCTACCGCGGCGACGCCGCCCGCACCGCCGACCGCTTCCGCGAGCGGGACGGCACGCGCTGGTACCGCACCGGCGACCGCGCCCGCTACTGGTCCGACGGGACGCTGGAGTTCCTCGGCCGCGCCGACCACCAGGTCAAGATCCGCGGCCACCGCGTCGAACTCGGCGAGGTGGAAGCGGCCCTGGCCGCCGCGCCCGGCGTCGACCGGACCGTCGCCGTCGTCACCGGCACGGGCCGGCTGGCCGTCGCCGTGACCGGCGGTGCGGACACCGGCGGGCTGCGTGCCTTCGCCGCCGCGCGGCTCCCGTCGGTCATGGTCCCGGACCACGTCATCGCTCTCGACGGCATTCCCCTCACCCCCAACGGCAAGACCGACCGCGCGGCCCTGGCCCGCCTCGTCGCCCGGGAGGCCGGCGCCCCCGCCCGTACCACCACCCCGCCGCGCGGGGAGCACGAGCAGCGGATCGCCCGGGCCTGGGCCGACATCCTCGACAGAGGCGGCATCGGACGGGAGGACGACTTCTTCGCCCTCGGCGGCGACTCCCTGCTCGCCACCCGGCTCGTCGCCCGCCTGTGCGCCGAGGGCTACGGCGCGGTCCGGCTCGCCGACCTGTTCACCCGGCCCTCCCTCGCCGAATTCGCCGCCGCCCTGAGCCCGGCCGGCCCGCCCGACGGCCCCGGCGACCGGCCGGGCACGGTGCGGGCCGACCCCGCGCGCCGCCACGAGCCCTTCCCGCTCACCGACGTCCAGCGTGCCTACTGGCTCGGCCGCGGCGACGACTTCACCCTCGGCGGGATCGGCTGCCACTTCTACCGCGAGTACGACGTCGAAGACCTGGACACGGACCGGCTGGAGACCGCGCTCAACCAGTTGGTCCGGCGCCACGAGATGCTGCGTGTCGTCGTGGGCCCCGACGGCGAGCAGCGCATCCTGCCCGAGGTCCCCACCCTCGGCGTTGAGATCACCGACGCGGGGGACGACCCGCGGGCCGCCTTCGCCGCACTGCGCGAAACCGCCTCCCACCAGGTCTTCGACCCGGCCGTCTGGCCGCTGTTCGCGCTCCGGGGCGTCCGCCGCGGACGCACCACACGGCTCGCCGTCGGCATCGACAACATCGCCCTGGACGCCCTGAGCATCCTCACCCTGTACGCCGAACTCGCCCGCCTGTACGCCGACCCGGATGCCGCCCTCCCGCCGGTGGACGTGTCCTTTCGCGACTACGTGTGCGCCACCGCACCCGACCCGGAGGCGGTGGAGCGGGCCCGCGCCCACTGGACCGGACTCCTGACCGACCTGCCGCCGGCGCCCGCCCTGCCCCTCGCCAAGGACCCGGCCGCCGTCGGGCGCCCCCGGTTCAGCAGGCGGGAGTCCCGGATCGCCCCGGACCGCTGGCAGGCCCTCACCGAGCGGGCCCGCGAGCACGGACTCACCCCCTCCGGCGTGCTGCTGAGCGCCTTCGCCGAGATCCTCGGCCGCTTCAGCGCCCGGCCCGACCTGACGCTCAACCTCACCCTCTTCGACCGCCGCGACGTCCACCCGCACATCGGCCGCGTCCTCGGCGACTTCACCTCCCTGATGCTCGTCGCCTGCCGCCCCGAACCGGGCGACGACTGGCTCACTCGCGCCCGGCGCGTCCAGCGGGAGCTGTGGCGCTCCCTCGACCACCGCGAGGTCTCCGCCGTATGGGTGCTGCGGGAACTCGCCCGCCGTACCGGCACCCCCGAGACCGTCATGCCCGTCGTCTTCACCAGCGCCCTCGGCGTCGGCGGCGCCGCGGCCGGGGCGCCCTTCGACCGGTACGCGCACGGTGTGTCCCAGACGCCGCAGGTCTGGCTCGACCACCAGGTCACCGAGGACGCCGACGGCGTGTGCCTCAACTGGGACGCGGTGGACGAACTGTTCCCCACCGGCCTGCTCGACACGATGTTCGACGCCTATACGCGCCTCGTCGACGCCCTGGCCGTCACCGACTGGACCCGGCCCGTCGCCGACCCGCTGCCCACTGCCGTACGCGCCGCACGGGTCGCCGCCAACGACACCGGGGCCGGCGTGCCCGGCGTGCTGCACGCCCCATTCTTCCGCCGCGCCGCCGAACGTCCGGAGGCGACCGCGCTGCTGTGGGGCGAGGACGGCCGCACCACCTACGGCGAGCTGTCCACGCGCGCCCTGCGTCTCGCCGGCTCCCTCGCCGCACACGGCGTACGGCGCGGTGACACGGTCGCCATCGCCTTGCCCAAGGGCCCCGACCAGATCGCCGCGGTCCTCGGCGTCCTGGCGGCCGGTGCGCTCTACGTGCCCGTGGGCCTGGACCAGCCGCCGTCCCGGCGCGAGCGCATCCACCGGCTCTCGGGCGCGCGGGTGTGCGTCACCCTGCCTCAGGAGCCGGTCCCCGGGGGCATCACCGCCGTCACCGTCGACGAGGGCCCCGCACTCGGCGTCCCCGCCGCTCCCGCGCCGACCGGCCCGGACGACCTCGCCTACGTGATCTTCACGTCCGGTTCCACGGGCGAGCCCAAGGGCGTCGAGATCACCCACGGCGCGGCCTCGAACACGGTCACCGATGTCAACGAGCGGTTCGGTGTGGAGTCCGCGGACCGGGTGCTGGCGGTGTCGGCGCTCGACTTCGACCTGTCCGTGTACGACATCTTCGGACCGCTCACGGCCGGCGGCGCCCTCGTCCTCGTCGACGAGGGGGACCGCCGCTCCGCCGCGAGCTGGCTGGCCTCCGTACGCCGCCACCGCGCGACCGTGTGGAACAGCGTGCCCGCCCTGCTGGACATGCTGCTGACCGCCGCCGAGAACACCCGGCCGCCCGAGTCGCTGCGACTCGCACTGGTCTCCGGGGACTGGGTCGGCCTGGACCTGCCCGGCCGGCTGGCCGCGCAGAACCCGTGGTGCCGGCTGGTCGCCCTGGGCGGCGCCACCGAGGCGGCCATCTGGTCCAACGCGCACGAGATCACCGAGGTGGACCCCGCCTGGCGGTCCATCCCGTACGGGCGTCCGCTGCGCGGTCAGGTCTACCGCGTCGTCGACCCGTTCGGCCGGGACTGCCCCGACTGGGTGCCCGGCGAACTGTGGATCGGCGGGGCCGGTGTGGCGCGCGGCTACCGCGGCGACCCGGCCCGTACCGGGGAGCGGTTCCGCGAGGCGGACGGCGAACGCTGGTACCGGACCGGCGACCTGGGGCGCTACTGGCCCGACGGGACGCTGGAGTTCCTCGGCCGCGCCGACCACCAGGTCAAGATCCGCGGCCACCGCGTCGAACTCGGCGAGATCGAGGCGGCCCTGCGGGACGGCCCCGGCGTCGGCCGGGCGGTCGCCTGCGTGGCCGGCCAGGGCACGGCGCGGCGCCTCGTCGCCGCCGTCGTCCCCGCTCCCGGCCCGTCCCCGGCCCGTCTGAGCGTCACCCGTCCCGACGCCGCCACCCGCGACTTCAGGGACCGGGCGCGGGAGGCCGAGGCCATCGTTGCAGAAACGTTCCTGCGGCGACTGCTGCATCCGGCCGCCGTCGACGGGCCCCGTACCGCCGACGGGCCCCGTACCGCCGCCGAGTGGGCCGCCCGGCTCGCCATCGCCGACGAGCACCTGCCCGTTCTGCGGCTGTGGCTCGACTGGCTCACCGGCCGCGGGGTCCTGGTCCGCGACGGGGCCGCCTACGCGCAGGCGCCGGCGGACGGCTCCGCGCCGCCGCCGGCCGGGAAGCCCGCGCCGGGACCTGCCAAGGACTCCGCGACCCGCCAGGCCCCGGGGCACCGTGCCTACGGCGACCTGACCGCCCGCGCCGGCGAACGGCTCCTGGCCCGGCTCGACGACTACCGGGACATCCTCGCCGGGCGGGCGCTGCCCGCGCTGCTGCTCGACGACGACGTGCTCGCCCCCGACCGGCTGTCCGCCGCGGACCCCGGCAGCGACAAGGCGCTCGACGCCCTCGCGGCGCGTATCGCGGACCGCGCCGCCACACTCGGCCGGCCCGTCGAGATGGTCCAACTCGGCGCAGGCGACGGCACATCGGCCGAACGGCTGCTGGCCCGGCTCACCCCCGACCAGGTGCGCCACACCCTGACCGACACCGACCCGGAGCTCCTGGCACGTGCGGAGCAGCGCCTGTCCGCCCTTCCGCACCGGCCGGCCGTCCGCCGCCTGTCCGGCGTACTCGTGCCCGAGGAGATGCGCCACCGCTTCGACATCGTCCTGGCCGACCAGTACCTGCACCGCGGCGCCGACCCCGCCCAGGGGCCCGCGCTGGCCGGGGCCCTGGCCGGCCCGGGCGGTCTGCTCCTGGCCGTCGAACGGAGCGAACTCACGCCCGTCGCCCTGCTGACCGCCGCTCTGCTCGACGGCGGATACGCCTCCTTCGACCCCCGGCGCCGGGCCGCCGGCACCCCGGTACTCGCGCCGGACCGCTGGGCCGAACTCCTCGGCGCCGCCGGCTTCGAGGAGGTCGGGCACACCCCCGTGCCCGGCTCCTTCGCCGAGCTGATCGAGGCCGTACGCCCCGACGACGCCGTCGACCCGGACCCCGCCCGGCTGCGCGCCCTGGCCGCCGAGCGGCTGCCCGCGCACATGGCGCCCGAACCCATCGCGGTCCTCACCCGGCTCCCGCTCGGCGCCAACGGCAAACTCGACCGCACCGCACTGGCCGAACTCGTCGGCGCCACCGAAAAGAACGACCCCGACGAGCCGCCCCGAGGGGCGCTGGAGGAGTCCCTCGCCGCGCTGTGGACCGCCCTGCTCGGCGTGAGCGCCGTCGGCCGCCGGCAGAGCTTCTTCGCGCTCGGCGGCGACAGCCTCCTCGCGACGCGGTTCCTGGCCGCCGTCAAGCGTGAGTTCGACGCCGACCTGCCCCTGCGGGCCCTGTTCGCGGGCCCCACCCTCGAACAGGTCGCGGGCGCCGTCGCCGGCCTCCTGCCCGAGACCGGCGAGACCGAGGAGGGCGCGCTGTGATCGGTGTCATCGGCGGATACGGCGCGGTCGGCGCCGCCGCCGCACGGCTGCTCACCCAATGGGGTGCGGGACCCCTGCGGATCGCAGGACGCGACAGGGACCGGGCCGCGCGGCTCGCCGCCGAGCTGAACGGCCTTGGCCGGCCGGCGGCGGCCGAGCCCGCCGTGTGCGACGCCAACGACCCGGCGTCCCTCGCGGCCTTCGTCCACGGCTGCGACCTCGTGGTCCACTGCGCCGGCCCCTCGCACCGCACCTCGGCCCCGGTCGTCGCCGCCGCGCTCGCGGCCGGCGCCGATGTGGTCGACGCGGGCGGCGGCGCCGGGGCGGGGGCCCCCGCCGGGCGGACCGTGCTGTACGACGCGGGCGCCGTGCCCGGACTGACGGGGCTGCTGCCCCGGCACCTGGCCGCCGCGCACTTCGACGGCGCGCACACGCTCACCGCCCACACCGGTGTGCTGGACCGCTTCACCGACACCGGCGCCGACGACTACCTGCACGGAGTCCTCTCACCCGCCGCCCGGCCGCTGGCCGCCTGGCGGCAGGGCGCCCCCCGGCCCGGCGCCCTCACCCGGCGGACCGATCTGCACCTGCCCTTCCTCCCCCGTCCGGTGACCGCCCTCCCGTATCTGGACGCCGAGGCGGAAGGCGTCGCCCGCGATCTGTCGCTCGCCCACGGCGACTGGTACACCGCCGTCGACGGAGAGCACCTGGCCGCCGCCCTCGCCGCCGCCCGCACCGCACGGCGGGCCGACGCGGTGCGGGCACTGCGCCGGGCCACCGCGCTCGACACGGCGGGGCGCACTCCGTACACCACGCTGCTGGTCCAACTGGACGGCACGCGCGGCGGGCGGCCCGCCACCCGCACGGCCGTGCTGCGGGCGGGCCGTGTCGCCGAACTCACCGGGGCCGTCGCGGCGGTCGCCGCGCTCGCCGTCCGGCAGGGCGCGGTGCCGCCGGGTACGTACCGGGCCGACCAGGCACTGGACCCGGCCGCCGCCCTCGCCCGACTGACCACCCCGACCGCCCCCGTGTGCCGCCTCGATGTCCACCGGACGCCGATCGACGCACTCACCGCGGTCGAGGAAGGAGCGCTGTGAATCACACCGACACGACCGGGACTCCCGCCGCGCGGACGGGCCGGGCGCTGCGGACCGTGGTCTGCGGCACCACGTTCGGGCAGTTCTACCTGGCCGCACTGGCCGGTCTGACCGACGAGTTCGAGATCGCCGGTGTGCTCGCCGCCGGCAGCGACCGCTCGCTCGCCTGCGCCCGGCGCCACGGCGTCCCGCTCTACCGGGACGTCGCCGAACTGCCCGACGACATCGACCTGGCCTGCGTCGTGCTCCGCTCCGGCGTGCTGGGCGGTTCCGGCACCGAACTGGCCCAGCGGCTGCTGGAACGCGGCATCCACGTCGTCCAGGAACAGCCGGTGCACCACGACGACCTCGCCGCGTGCCTGCGCCTCGCGCGCCGGCACGCCGTGCACTACCGGTTCGGGAACCTCTACGTCCGGCTGCCCGAGGTCCGCCGTTTCACCGGGGCCGCCCGGCGCCTGGCGGCGCACGGGCCACTCGCCCACATCGACGCGGTCTGCGCCTCGCAGGTCGTCTTCCCGCTGCTGCACATCCTCGGCGAGGCACTCGGCTCCCCGCGGCCGTGGCGGATCCGCGCACTGGACGGGGGAGCCGGCCAGACCTCTTCGGACGGCCCCTTCGCCGTGCTCACCGGCAGCGTCGGCGGCACGCCGCTGACCCTGCGGGTGCACAACGAGGTCGACCCCGACGACCCGGACAGCCACCTTCATCTGCTGCACCGGATCACCCTCAGCGCGGAGGGCGGCAGCCTCACCCTGACCGACCCGCACGGCCCGGTGCTCTTCAGCCCCCGGCTGCACGTTCCCAAGGCGGTCCGGGACCGCTTCGACTTCGAGGCCGAGGGAACCGGACACCTCGCCGAGCCGAGCACCACCGTGCTGGGCCCGGCCCGCCCCCGCGACTACCGCACCCTGCTGCGCGACCAGTGGACGGCCGCCATCGGCGAGGACCTGGGGGACCTGAGCGCCACGATCCGCGGCACGGGCGGCAACGCCCGGCGGAACGACCAGTACCACCTGTCGCTGGCCCGCATGTGGCAGGACGTCACCAAGGAACTCGGCTACCCCGTCCTGCGCCCCGGCCGCACCCACCGGCCGCTGACCGCGGCGCGGCTGACCGCCCCGGCCGAGGAGCGCCCGGCCGGCTCAGGGACCACCCGGGCGGGGGCGGACACGCCTGCCGGCGGCGGACCGGCGCCCCGGCCCGGGGAGCGGGCCGGCGCCCCCGCCGGGACGGCGTCCACCGGTGAGCCGGACGCCGCAGACCTCGCCGTGCTCGTACGCGCGGGGGCCGACGCGGCCGACCGGCACGTCGGGCCCGTCGAGCGCGACGCGTCCGAGACCTTCGTCCGGCTGCTGGACGACGCCGTCCTCGGCTCCATGCTCGCTGCGCTCCAGCAGTGCGGCGCCCTGCGCGACCAGGACGGCGCCCGGTCCCCCGAGGAGATCCTGCACACCGTCGGCGTCGCCCCCCGCCACCGGTCCCTGATCCGGCGCTGGCTGGGCGTGCTCACCGCACACGGCAGGATCACGGCGGACGGGGACCTGCTGCGCGGCACCCCGCCGGTGGACGCGGAGACCGTCGCGCGGGCCTGGGACGCCGCCACGGACCTCTGGTCACGCGCCCTGGGCTCCCGCACCTTCGTCGACTACCTGCGCTCCAACGCCGACTGTCTGCCCCGCCTGATGCGCGACGAACAGCAGGCCGCGCTCCTGCTGTTCCCCGAGGGCCGTACCGACGTGGCGGACGCCGTCTACCGTGACACCGTCACCGCGCGGTGGCTCAACACCGCCGTCGCCGCCGTGCTGCGCTCCCTCGCGGCCCGCCACGGACCGGACCGCCCGCTGCGCGTCGTCGAGGTCGGCGCCGGCACCGGGGCGACGACCGACGCCGTGGCCGCCGCGCTGGCGCAGGACCGGCCGGACACGGGGACCCCCGCCGTCGACTACCTGGTCACCGACGTCTCCTACTTCTTCGTCGCCGAGGCCGAACGGCGCCACACCGGCCGCCCCTTCATCCGCCACGGTCTCTACGACATCGACCGCGCCCCGGCCGAGCAGGGGCTCACGCCGGGCAGCGCCGACGCCGTCGTGGCGGCCGGTGTCCTCAACAACGCCCGCGACACCGACGCCACCCTCCGGCATCTGGCGGACCTGCTCGTGCCCGGCGGCGTCCTGCTGGCCACCGAACCGACCCGGGAACACCTGGAGATCATGGCCTCTCAGGCATTCATGATGACCGAGGCGCAGGACGTACGGCGTGCCTCCCGCACCACGTTCCTCTCCCGCGAGCACTGGACCACCGCCCTGAGCGGCGCGGGCTTCGCCCCGGTCGTCACCGCACCGGGCGAGGACCACGCCCTCGCCCCGCTCGGGCAGCGCCTGTTCGCCGCCGTGGCGCCGCCGCGCCGCACCTGAGCACCGCCGGCCCACCGGCGCCGAAAGACCACCCGCCATGCCACCACCCGAGGGGAACCCACCGTGCTGCGATGCAGCCATGTCTTGTGCAAAGTCGACGATGTCGGAGCTGTCGTGCGGGACTACGAAGCGCTCGGCTTCACCGTCGTGTACGGCAGCGCCCCCGAGCGCGCGCACAACGCCCTGCTCTGGTTCGAGGAGGGCCCGTTCATCGAGTTCTTCCAACTACCTTCCGCGTTCCGCCTGTTGAGATGGCCGATGGCCGCCGTCAACGGCCGCGCGGCGGGGGAGCGGCTGACCCGCTGGGCCCGCCGCGGAGAGGGCTGGCGCGACCTCGCCCTGGAGACCGACGACACCGCCCTCGCCGGAGTCCACACGACCCTGCGCGACGGGGGCGTGCGCGTGTCCCGCGTCATGAACGGGCGCCGCAAGCCCCCCGACGGCGCCCTCGTGCGCTACCAGTTCCTCGCCACCCGCCCGGCGGAACTCCCCTTCGCCGTCTCCTCCTACGACCCGCCGCAGCGGCCCGCCACGGTGCGCCATCCCAACGGTGCCCGCCGCATCGGCCGGGTGCGCTACGGGGTGTCCGACCGCGACCGCGCGGCCTTCGACCGGCTCGCCGTACACCTCGATCCGGGCGGTCCGCTCATCGTCGAGCCTGCCCCCGCCACCGGAGTCCTCGCTGTCGGGATCGACGGGCTCACCGGGCCGTTGGACCCCGGCAGGACGCACGGCGCCGTCCTGAGCGCACCGGCCCGGGAGGGCGAGGAGGGATGACGGCACTCGACGGATTCCGCGGCCGGCTCCTGACCCCGGGCACGACCGGCTACGACCGGGCCCGCCGCGTCCGCAACGCGCGCGCCGACCACCGCCCCGCCCTGATCGCCCGCTGCACCGACCCGGACGACGTGCCGGCCGTACTCGCCCACGCCCGACGGCACGGCCTGCCCGTCGCCGTGCGCGGCGGCGGCGCCAACGTGGCCGGGTGGGGCACCTGCGACGGCGGCGCGGTCATCGACCTCGGCGGCATGAAACACCTCGACGTCGACCCGCTCGCCCGCACCGCCGTCGCCGGACCCGGCCTCACCTGGGGCGAGTTCGACGACATCACCCAGCAGTCCGGGCTGGCCGTACCCGGCCCGCGCAACCCCGACGTCGGCATCGCCGGCCACACCCTCGGCGGCGGAGTGGGAGACCTGTCCCGCCAGTACGGCCTCACCAGCGACAACGTCACCTTCTTCGAGCTGGTGACCGCCGACGGGCGCCAGGTGCGCGCCGACGCCGACACCCACCCCGACCTGTTCTGGGCACTGCGCGGGGGCGGCGGCAACTTCGGCGTCGTCACCCGCTTCGGATACCGGCTCCACCCCGTGGACGGCGTCGTCGCCGGCCCTCTCGTCCACCCCGCAGACCAGGCGCGCGCCGCCCTGCGCACCGCCCGTGACTGGCTCGCCGAAGCCCCCGACGCCGCCTCCCTCGTCACCCTGGTCTGGACGGCCCCTCCACTGCCGTTCATCCCCACCGACCTGCACTTCGAGCGCTGCGTCGTACTGATCCCGAGCTGGTTCGGCCCCGCCGACGAGGCGGACGAGGTGCTGGCGCCCCTGCGCCAGGGCCCGGTCCGCCCGGCCGCCGACGGCGTCACCCGCCTCGCCTACACCGCGTACCAGCGCCTGCTGCCCTCGCCCCCGGACGCGGACCGGCAGCACGTCTACAACCGGGGCGAACTCCTCCCCGAACTGACCGACCACACCATCGACCTGCTCATCGACCACTGGGAGGCGGGCGGGCCGAACTTCTCCGCCGTCGTCGGCGCCCTGGGCGGAGCCATCTCACGGGCCCCGGCCGGCCCCACGGCGTTCGCCCACCGCGACGCCCGCTGGTTCGTGGAACTGTGCGCCCAGTGGTACGGCGACGCGGACAGCGCCGACCACATCCGCCCTGCGCGCAGCGCCTGGCAGGCCCTCCAGCCCGCCTCCCGCGGGCCCTACGTCAACCTGCTGCCCGACCCCGAGGACCAGTGGGTGCGCGCCGCCTACGGCGAGCCCGGCCACGCACGCCTGCGGCGCGTCAAGGCCGACTGGGACCCCGGCAACCTCTTCCGATTCAACGCCAACATCCCGCCGGCCACGGCGAAGGAGTCCGACCGATGACGATCCCCACCTCACACCCGGCAGAACTGATGGCCGGCCTGCGGCAGTCCGGCGTACACCTGTGGGAGGAGGACGGCTCCCTGCGCTACCGCGCGCCCAAGGGCGTCCTGTCCGCCGAGCGGTTGCGGGAACTCAAGAAGCACAAGGACGCGGTGCTGGAGTGTCTGCGTGCCGAGGCCCGCGCGGCCCACCTGGTCGCCGACCCGGACGCCCGCCATGAACCGTTCCCGCTCACCGACGTCCAGTCCGCCTACCTCCTCGGCCGCAACGAGGCATTCGGCTACGGCGGCGTCGCCTGCCACGTCTACATCGAGGTCAACTACCCCGACCTCGACGCCGAGCGCACCGAAGAGGCATGGAACCGCCTCGTGGCCCGGCACGACATGCTCCGCGCCGTCATCGACCCCACCGGACACCAGCGGGTGCTCCCCGAGACGCCCAGGCTCCGCGTCCCCGCCGAGCGCGCCGAGCGCGAGCGGGACGCGGAGCCGCTGCTGCGCCGCGCCCGCGACGAGATGGGCCACCGCGTCTACGACACCCTGGCCTGGCCCCTGTTCGACGTCCGTCTCACCCGCACCCCCTCCCGCGCCGTCCTCCACCTGTCCATGGACTTCCTGCTCGCCGACTGGGCCAGCATCTGGCTGCTGCTCGGTGAGTTCGAGAAGCTCCACGCCGACCCCGGCGCCGCACTGCCCCCGATCGACATCGGCTTCCGCGACTACCTCCTCGCCGAACGGGCGCTGCGCGACTCACCGGCCCATGAACGGGACCGCGCCTACTGGCTGGACCGCGTCGACGACCTCCCGCCCGCCCCCGACCTTCCGCTCGCCGCGCCCCCCGAGGCCACCGGGGCCCCCGGGCGCTTCACCCGCCGGTTCACGCGGCTCGGCGCACAGGACTGGGAGAACTTCAAGGAACGCGCACGGGCCCGTGACCTGACCCCGTCCTCGGCCGTGCTGGCCGCCTACGCCGCCGTGCTCGCCCGCTGGAGCTCCAGCCCCCGGTTCACGCTCAACCTCACCGTCCTCAACCGGCTGCCGCTGCACGAGCACATCGGCCGGGTCGTCGGCGACTTCACCACGGTCAGCCTGCTCGCCGTGGAACCCGAAGAGGGCGCGTCGCTGTCCGCGCGGACCCGCGCCCTGTCCGCCCGGCTCTTCGACGACCTCGACCACCGCCTCTGCTCCGGCGTGGAGGTGCTGCGCGAACTGGCCCGCCGCCGCGGACGCGAGGCGGCCCTGATGCCCATCGTCTTCACCAGCGCCATCGGCCTCGGCGACGACGGCGACGGCGGCCGGGCCGAGGGCCGCCTCGACGGAGCGGGCGTCACCCAGACTCCGCAGGTGTTCATCGACTGCCAGGCCATGGACGACGCCGACGGGCTCCAGGTCAACTGGGACGTCCGCGAGGGGGTCTTCCCGGACGGCATGGCGGACGACATGTTCGGCGCCTTCGAGGCGTACCTGCGGGCCCTCGCCGGCCGTGACGAGCTCTGGGACGGCGAGGAGCCGGCAGCGCTGCCCGCCTGGCAGTCCGAGGAGCGCCGGCGCGCCAACGACACCGCCGCGCCCCTGCCGGACGGCCTGCTGCACCAGGAGGTGTTCGCCCGCGCCGCCGAGGAACCCGACCGCACCGCCGTGATCGCCCCCGGTGTGCGGCTGAGCTACGGCGACCTCGCGGGCCGGGCCGCCGCCGTGGCCGAACGGCTGCGCGCCGACGGCTGCCGGGCCGGCGACCACGTCGCGATCGTCATGGACAAGGGCCCCGACCAGATCGCCGCCGTCCTCGGCGCCCTGCTGGCCGGCGCCGTTTATCTCCCGATGGACACCGACCAGCCGCCGCTGCGCCGGGCGGCCATGCTCGACGGCGCGGGGGTCCGCCACCTCCTGACCCAGTCCTGGACCACCGCCGCCGGGGACAGCGCCGGCGCCGTCGCGAGCGCCGCCCGGAGGGTCATCGCGGTGGACACCCTGGCGCCCGCGCAGGCGCCCACCGCCCCGATCACCGGCCCGGACCCCGACGCCCCCGCCTACGTCATCCACACCTCCGGCTCCACCGGACTGCCCAAGGGCGTCGTCATCAGCCACCGCGCCGCCCTCAACACCCTCGCCGACATCGGCCGCCGCTTCGGCACGACCGGCGACGACCGCGTCCTCGGCCTGGCCGCCCTCGGCTTCGACCTGTCCGTGTACGACATCTTCGGCCCGCTCTCCGCGGGCGGCGCCCTCGTACTGCCCGAACCCGAACGCCGTACCGACCCCTCCCACTGGGCCGAACTGATCGAGGCACACGGCATCACCCTGTGGAACTCGGTACCCGCCCTGATGGGCATGCTCGCCGCATACCTGGAGTCCGGGCCCGGCCACGACCTGTCCACGCTCCGCCTGGCGCTGCTCTCCGGCGACTGGGTGCCCGTCACCCTCCCCGACACGCTGGCCGCCCTGCTGCCGAAACTGCGCACCGTGGCCCTCGGGGGCGCGACCGAGGCGTCCATCTGGTCGAACTACCATGTATGTGACGGAAGTTACGCGGGCCGCCGCAGCGTCCCGTACGGTCTGCCGCTCGCCAACCAGGGATTCCGTGTCCTCGACGCCGAATCACGGGACCGGCCGGTGTGGGTCCCGGGGGAGCTGTACATCAGCGGCGACGGCCTCGCCCAGGGATACCTGGGCGACCCGGAGGCCACCGCCCACCGCTTCCTGACCCACCCCGCCGGCGGACAACGCCTGTACCGCACCGGTGACCTGGGCCGCTACCTGCCCGGCGGCGAGATCGAGTTCCTCGGCCGGCAGGACACCCAGGTCAAGGTCCGCGGCCACCGCATCGAACTGGGCGAGATCGAGACCGCTCTCCAGGAGCACCCCGCCGTCGCCGCGGCTGCCGCCGTGGTCGACGGCCAGGGCGCCGGCCGGGCGCTCTTCGCCGCCGTGGAGCCCGCCCGCACGGCCGCCGTCCCCGCTCTACCGGCCGCGGGGGTCGCCGCTGCCGCCGAAGCCGCCGTGCCGCGCCTCGGGCACGACGAGATGACAGCCCACGTGGACGCCTTCGACGACGCCGTCCTGGCCGCCATGGCCGGCGCCCTCGGCGAGCTCGGCCTGCTGCCCTCGCCCGCCGGGCTCCCCACGGCCGAGGATCTCGAACGGGCCGGCGTCGAGCCGCGCCACCACTGGCTGGTGCGCCGCTGGCTCGACGTCCTGGCCGCCCAGGACATCGGGGCGCCCGAGGCGTCCACAGCCGCCGCACTCTGGGAACGAGCCGAGAAGGCATGGAGTGAGCAGGTCGCCTCGCGTGACGTCCTGACCTATGTCCGCAGCCACACCGACCGCCTGCCCGACCTGCTCACCGGCCGCCAGGACCCTGTCCAACTCCTCTTCCCCGACGGCGACTTCCACACCGCCCACGCTCTCTACCGGCGCAACGCCGCGGCCCGCTACCTCAACCGCGCCGTCGGGACCCTGCTCGTACAGGCTGCGGACGCCCACCCTGAGGAGCGTTCGCTGCGCGTCCTGGAGGTCGGCGCCGGCACCGGCGGCACCACCGAGGAAGCCCTCGAAGCCCTGTCCGCCCGCGACGGCACCTACCACTTCACGGATGCCGCCGCCTTCTTCCTGCCGGAAGCGCGCCGCCGCTTCGGCGACCGCGACCGCCCGAAGCCGACCTTCGGCGTCTTCGACGTCGACACCGACCACCGGGCCCAGGGCCTCGCACCGAACGGGTACGACATCGTGCTCGCCGCCGGTGTGCTGGAGAACGCCCGCGACATCCGGGCCGCCCTGCGCCGGCTGCTCGAACTCACCGCCCCCGGCGGACTGCTGGTCTTCACCGAGCCCACCCGCGAGCACCCCTGGATCCTCGCCTCGCAGGCGTTCATGATGACCGAACCCGAGGACGACCGCGCTCTCGGCGGCACCTCCTACCTCGACCGCGACCAGTGGCTCGGCCTGCTGCGCGACGGGGGCGTGCACGACGTGCTCACCCTGCCCGGCGACGACCACCCGCTCGCCGCGCAGCACCTCCACCTGTTCGCCGCCCGGATCAAGGGCGACCGGACCCCGGTCACCGAGACCGAACTGGCCGCCTTCCTGCGCGACCGCCTGCCCGCCCCCATGATCCCCACCCAGATCCAGGTGGCCGACGCGCTGCCGCTCACCGCCAACGGCAAGGTCGACCGCAAGACACTCGCCGGCTGGCGCACCGCCCCGGCGGACACCGGCACGGCGACCACGGCGGGGGAGGACGAAGGCGCCGACGCACTGGAGACCCGGCTGATCGCCCTGTGGTCCGAGGCCCTGCCCCGAGGCGGCGTCGGCCGCACCGGCAACTTCTACGACCACGGCGCCGACTCCCTCATCATGGCGCGCATGGCCGGCCGCCTGCGCGAGGAGGTCCCGGAGGCGGCCGGTGTCCCCTTCGACACCCTGCTGCGCCACCTCCTCAACCACCCCGCCGTCGCAGCCCTCGCCGCGTTCCTGCGCGAGCGGGACGGGCGGTGGACGGACGAGGCGGTGCCGCAGGCCCGACGGGCTCCGGGCAGCAGGGCGGCCCTGGTGCCCTTCAGCACCACGGGCGACGGCCCGCTGCGGGTGATGTTCCACGCCGGACTCGGCACCATGGACTGCTACCGCCCGCTGGCGGCGCGCCTGGTCGCCCAGGATCTCGGGCCCGTCCTCGGCGTCGTCATCGACGACACCGAGCACTACCTGCGACAGGACCCGGCCACCGTCGTCGAACGCGCCGCCGACGACTACGCCGAACGTCTCCTGGCCGAGGGCCGCGACCGGGTCCAGCTCATCGGCTACTGCCTGGGCGGCCTCTACGCCACCGAGGTCGCCCGACGCCTGGACGAGCGCGGCGTGATCATCGAGGACCTCGTCCTGATCAGCAGCCACCCCGTCGTCGTCGACGTCGAGGACGACCTGATGACCGAGATCCTCTTCGTCCCCAACCTGCACATCTCCCTCGCCGACACCGGCTACGGCGACCCGGGGAGCGACACCGTCGTCCGCGGGTTCATGCACGTCGTCGAGGCCAACGGAGGCAAGGTGCCGCACGGCGCGCTCTCCGAGGTCGGCGGCGACCTCGAACTCGACCGCGCCGGAGCCTTCTTCCGTCACCTGGCCTCCCACACCCGCGACGAGCGGTTCGCCGCGTACGCCCGCGCCGCCACCGCGGCCGGCGGCCAGGACGTGCCGCCGGAGATGGTCGCGGCCATGTTCGCCGTCTTCCGGCAGAGCTTCCTCAGCGCCCGCGTCCACCTGGACCCGTACGCCGGGGACATGCGCTTCCTGCTGCCGGGCGGCGCGTCCGGCTTCGCCCCCGGCATGGACGACACCACCCTCGCCTTCTGGCGGGACGTGTGCCTGGACGACCTGCCCGTCACCGTCGTCGACGGCAACCACTTCAGCTGCATCGAGGAACCGAACGTGGCCCGCGTGGCCGACCTCGTGGCCGCACCGCTGCGCACCCCGCGCCACGGCTGACCCAGGAGAACCCACCCATGACCGAACAGCACCACCACACCTCTGTCGAAGGTCCTCTCGACCCCCTCGCCGCCGCCACCTGCGTCGCCGCCTCGGGACTGCTGGGCGACTACGTCGTCTACGAACAGGAGGGCACCTGGCACATAGCGGGCGACGCCCGCGCCGAGATCCTCGTCGACGCCCGCGGCGTACGCACCCGCGGCACCGGTACGGCCGAGACCACCAGCCCCCTGACCGGCAACCCCTGGCGGGCCATCCGCTCCGCCCTCGACCGGATCGGGCCCGGGGAGTGGAACGCGTACGGCTGGCTCGCGTTCGAACTCGGGGACGGCGGCCTCCACGAGGCATCGTCCCTCCCCCCTGACGCGCCCGGCGCGGACACCCTCCTGGGACACCTGATCGTTCCGGCGACCGAGCTGACCCTCACGCCCCGGGGCGCCACCATCCGCTCGGCCGACCCCGCGGTCATCGGCCGCGTCGCCAAACTCCTCGACGCCGCACCCTGGAAGGACGAGCGGTCACCGGCCCCCGCGCCCGTCGACGTCCACACCCCGCACACCGAGTACCACGACCACGTCTCCCGCGCCGTCACCGAGATCGCCGCCGGCCGCCTGGAGAAGGTCATCCTGTCGCGCACCGTCACCGTGCCGTTCGGGGTGGACATGCCCGCCACGTACCTCGCCGGACGGCGGGCCAACACGCCCGCACGCTCCTTCCTGCTCGACCTCGACGGCCTCCAGACGGCCGGGTTCAGCCCCGAGACGGTCATCGAGGCACCGGGCGACGGCACCGCCTCCACCCAGCCGCTGGCCGGCACCCGCGCGCTGACCGGCGACGCCGACACCGACGCGGTCCTGCGCGCGGAACTGCACCGCGATCCCAAGGAGGTGCACGAGCACGCCATGTCCGTCAGGCTCGCCGTGGAGGAACTGACCCGCATCGGGGCGCCGGACACCACCCGCGTCACGGAGTTCCTCACCGTCAAACCGCGCGGCAGCGTCCAGCACCTCGCCTCCCGCGTCGTCACCGACCTCGCCCCGGACCACTCCGGATGGGACGCCCTGGGCGCGGTCTTCCCGCCGGTCACCGCGTCCGGCATCCCCAAGCAGGCCGCGCGGCGGCTCATCCGGGAGCTGGAGAGCGAGCGGCGCGGCCCCTACGCGGGCGCCGTCCTGCGCGCCTCCAGCGACGGCACCCTCGACGCGGCCCTGGTGCTGCGCGCGGTCTACCAGCGAGGCGGCCGGGCCTGGCTGCGGGCCGGGGCCGGTGTGATCGGCGCCTCGCGCCCCGCCCGCGAGTACGAGGAGACCTGCGAGAAGCTCCGCAGCGTCGCACCCCACGTCGTCCCGAGGGAGGTCTGACCATGCCCGACGATTTCATTCCCTGGCCCGCCGAGTA
Organism: Streptomyces sp. NPDC050610; assembly: GCF_040654875.1. NCBI lineage: Bacteria > Bacillati > Actinomycetota > Actinomycetes > Kitasatosporales > Streptomycetaceae > Streptomyces > Streptomyces sp. NPDC050610. Next base: position 74,499 of record NZ_JBFAIV010000036.1, read on the forward strand.
CGCCGAGCGCTACCGCGCCCGCGGACACTGGCGCGGCCGTACCCTCGGCTCCCTGCTGCGCGACCGGGCAGCCGCCACGCCCGATGCGCTCGCCCTCGTGGACGAGAGCCGGCGATGGACGTACCACGAACTCGACGTACGCGCCGACCGGCTGGCGGCAGGACTGCACGACCTCGGCATAGCCCGCGGCGACCGCGTGGTGGTACATCTGCCGAACACGGCCGAGTTCGTCGAACTCTCCTTCGCCCTCTTCCGGCTGGGCGCCGTACCGGTGATGGCCCTGCCCGCGCACCGGGAGGCGGAGATCGCCAACCTGCTCGCGGTGTCCGAGGCCGTCGCCTACGTCGTCCCGGACACCCATCTCGGCTTCGACGCGCGTACGCTCGCCCGCGCGGTACGCGACGGCGCCCCGCGTCTGCGGCACGTCATCGTGGCCGGCGAGGCGCAGGAATTCACCCCGCTGGCGTCGCTGCCCACCGGGCCGCTGCCGCTGCCCCCCGGTCCCGATCCGTCGGACGTGGCCGTCCTGCTGCTGTCCGGCGGCACCACCGGGACCCCCAAACTGATCCCCCGCACCCACGACGACTACGCGTACAACGCCACCGCGAGCGCCGCCGTCGCCGGGGTGACCGCGCGGACGCGGTACCTCACCGTACTGCCGGCAGCACACAACTTCCCGCTGGCCTGCCCCGGCATGCTGGGCGTAGTCGACGCGGGCGGAACCGTCGTCATGTGCCCCAACCCCAGCCCCGACGCCGCGTTCGGGCTCATCGCGCGCGAACGCGTCACCATGACCTCGCTCGTTCCCTCCCTGGTCCTGCTGTGGCTCGAAGCCCTCGAATGGGCCGAGGAGGATGTGTCCAGCCTGCGCCTCCTCCAGGTCGGCGGGTCCCGGCTGAAGGCCGAAGCCGCGGCGCGCGTCACCCCGGAACTGGGCTGCCGGCTTCAGCAGGTCTTCGGCATGGGGGAGGGCCTGCTGTGCTTCACGGCCCTTGACGACCCCGAGGCACTGGTCCTCGACACGCAGGGCCGCCCGCTCAGCCCGGACGACGAGATCCGCGTCGTCGGCCCCGACGACGCGGACGTGCCGGACGGCGACACCGGCGAACTGCTGGCCCGCGGCCCCTACACCATGCGCGGCTACTACCGGGCCGAGGAGCACAACGCCCGTGTCTTCACCCCGGACGGCTTCTTCCGCACCGGCGACCTGGCGCGGCGCCTGCCGTCCGGGCACCTGGTAGTGGAGGGACGCCTGAAGGACGTCATCAACCGGGGCGGCGAGAAGGTTCCCGTCGAGGAGGTGGAGAACCACCTGCTGACCCATCCGGCGGTCTACGACGCCGTACTGGTCGGACTGGCCGACACGCACCTGGGCGAGCGCTCCTGCGCCTGCGTCGTACCCCGCGGAGCACCGCCCACCCGAGCCGACCTGAACGCCCACCTGACCGGGCGCGGCCTTGCCGCTTTCAAACTGCCGGACGAGATAAGGGTGCTGCGCGACTTCCCGCGCACCGCTCTCGGCAAGATCGACAAGGCGGCGGTGATCCGCGGCCTCGCGACCTGACAACGGCGCGGTGTGGGGGCCCGGCAGGCCCCCACGCCGGCCTGCCCGGTCCCGCACGCCGGGGGAAGCTCAGGCGGAGCTGGTGGCCGCCAGGCTGGCGGTGGATTTGTCGGTCAGGGGGGTGTTGCCGCATGGGTGGTTGTCGGGGCGTCTGGTCAACGAGGTGCTGTGCGGCCAGGGGTGGGATGAGGGGGCGGCGGAGTTCGTGGGGCTGACGCTGGCCGGGCATCACGGGAACTTTCCGCCGGTGAACTGGCTGGAGGAGCGGCTGACCCTGAAGCGCCGGGGGGCGGGGGCGTGGCGGTCGGTGCAGGGTGAGGTGTATGAGGCGGCTGTGCTGGTCAGTGGGGCGCGTCCGTATCTGGGGGAGTGGCAGGCGCGGGTGCCGTCGGTGCCGGTGCAGTTGGTGCAGGCGGGGGTGGTGACCTTGGCGGACTGGCTGGCCAGCAACGAGGACCTGTTCCCCTACGAGGGCAGGCTGCCGCAGGGGTACTTGGAGATGTCGGCGGCCCGGGTGCGCCGGGCGGGCGCGGTGATGGGGGTGCGGTCCGCCTGGGTGCCGGATGGGGGCAGTGCGGTGATGGGGGCGGCGGCGCTGTACGGCTCGCGGTTCGGGCAGACGCCGCGGGCGGTGCAGGAGGCGGTCTATGGCGTGGTGTGCTCGGCGCCGGGGGCGGGGTTGTTGCTGATCGAGGCGCCGATGGGGGAGGGCAAGACGGAGGCGGCGCTGGTGGCGGCGGAGGTGCTGGCCGGGCGGCTGGGGGCGAACGGGGTGTTCTTCGGGCTGCCGGCGCAGGCCACGGCGAATCAGATCTTCCGGCGGATCCTGGGGCGGCTGGAGCGGCAGGGGGCCGATACGACGGTGGCGCTGGCGCACGGCAAGGCGGCCCGGCAGGAGGAGTACCGGGCGCTGTTGCAGGGGTCGGTGGGGGTCGGGGAGTGCGGGGCGGGGCTGGTGGCCTCGCAGTGGATTGTGGGCCGGTACCGGGCGTTGCTGGCGCCGGTGGTGGCGGCGACGGTGGATCAGCTGCTGCTGGCGGGGCTGGCGTCGCGGCATGTGGCGGTGCGGATGCTGGGTCTGGCGGGGAAGGTCGTGGTGCTGGACGAGGTGCACGCCTACGACACCTATATGTCCGGTCTGCTGCAGGGGGTGTTGGCGTGGCTGGGGGCGCTGGGGGTACCGGTGGTGCTCTTGTCGGCGACGTTGCCCGCCCGGCAGCGCGCCGAGCTCCTCCAGGCGTACGCCGGCGGTCCGGCGGTGTCCGCGATTGGGCCGGTGTATCCGCGGCTGACCTGGGTGGACGCGCCGCGCGGCGGCAGGCGCGGGGCTGAGCCGGTGGTGGTCGCGGCGGAGGCGGCGCGGAGGCGGCCGGTGGCGGTGACGCTGCTGGAGTCGCGATGATCATGCCGAAAGGTGCTCAGCGACTCCCCGACACGCCGCGAAACGACTCCCGCTCAGAAGATCTGGGCCACTTCTTGTGGTGCTGACGCTGCGCGTGGACGCGTGCCTACGGCAAGGGCGACTGGCCTGCGCAGTGCGGGGGCAGTCGCTGTCTGTCGATGTAGCGGCGGCCGACTCCACAAGAAGTGGCCCAGAGCCCGCTCAGACCTCCATAGCCACCCACAGCATGCTCCAACGGGACTTCGCCTGTGTCCTGGACGTGGGAGTACTGGCCTGGCACCGACGGACCGCGTGTTCAAAGTAGCCGCCGTCGACGCGCACAGCGGCTCCGGCCTCATCGACACCCTCGTCCGCGCCGCCCCGGGCATCGCTCGCGGTTGTGGTCGTCTCGCTCCGATCACCGTCGGCACAGCGGCACGCTGAGAGTTTCGCACCCACGCTGCCCGGTTCCACGCCGTGCCGCAAGCCGCGCGGCTCAGTTACCTGCGGGCACCGTGGTCCACTGCGGGCCCGTTGTCGGGTCGTTGCTCCACACGAATTGCCGGTGCGGTGTGACGGTCATGCCGAAGTCGTACAGCCCCGGCGCGCCGGCCTTCGTCCACTGCTGCCAGGCGTGCTCGATTTCCTTGTCCAGCCGCCGTGGTCCGCCCTGGTAGGCCGTGATGGGTCCGGTGTCCGGCGCGGTGAGCGTGGCCCAGGAGGAGTGGCCGTCGTGTGCCCAGACGGTGACGCCGTCGTCGGCCCGGGTGATGAGCTGCACGTCGGGCAGCGCGACGCGCAGGGCGAACAGAAGATTCCTGTCTTCGTGGAGGGGGCGCGGGTCCCGGTAGAGGGGGTGCTCGGCGGGTGTGCCGGTGCCGCGGACCTGGTGCCAGGACCTGCCCTGATCGGTGCCGCGGCTGGGCATGAACGTCGCCAGGCCCTGCATCCAGCCGGTCGCCGATGCGCCGTCGTCGGCGACGGTGAGCGCCACGTGTCCCAGTCGGCCCCAGGGGGTGACGATCCGGCCGCCCGGCCGGGTCTGTTCCACCCAGGCCCAGGGCACCTCGTCGACCGCGTAGGTGGAGACGACACGGTCGTACGGGGCGGCTGCGGGCCGGCCCTTCGCGCCGTCTCCGGTCTCCACCATGACCTCGGCGCCCGCTGCCGCCAGGGTTCGTCGTGCGGTGGCGGCGAGTTGCGTATCGAGTTCGATGCTGACCACTCGGCCGGGGCCGGCCCGGTGCGCGAGCAGGGCGGCATTCCAGCCGGTGCCCGTGCCGAGTTCGAGGACCTGGTGGCCGGGCTCCGGCATCAGCGAGTCCAGCATGTCGACGACGATCGCCGGGCAGGACAGGCTGGAGGTGGCCCGGCCGTCGGTGACTTGGGTGACGGCTGAGGCGCTGGGCCCGGCGTAGACGAGGTCCGCCCAGCGCTGGGGGGCGGCGGTGCGGTCGACCGCGACGTAATGTTCGCCGGTCCAGTCCCAGAGCCGGTCCGGGGTGAACTCGTGGCGCGGGAGGTCCCGTACGGCCTGCCGGGTCCACGGGGACCGCTCGGGCCACCGGCCGCCGGACGTCATGGCCTCGTCCAGGCGCCGGCGGTGTTCCTCGTAGGGCACGGCGATGCTACTTCCGGTGGGTGCCGCCGGGCGGCGGCGGAGGCTTCACTTCTCCGTCGGTGTTGCCGGGAGGCGGGGTGCCCTGGCCCGGGTCGGGGTCCGGCTTACGGTGCTCTCCCATGATGTGCTCCTCCGCTCGGATGGATCCCCCTGATGATGGCTCGGAGGGATTGTTCGCACACCGGCGCACGGTGGCATACGACCCGCGCGAAGGCGTCCGGTTCCTGTGGCAGCACCGCCTGCTGCGGCTGATGGCGCTCTCCCTCACCGTGCTCTCCGCCTGCTGGGGCGCCTGGCTGGCGCTGATTCCGCTGATCGCCACGGACCGGATGGGCCTGGACGCCCGCGGCTACGGCATCCTGCTCAGCGCCCTGGGCGCGGGCGGAATGCTCGGCGCGCTGACCGTCACCACGATCAACCGGGTGCTGGGCCGCCGGTGGTCGATGTTCGCCGACCTGCTCGGCACCGCCGTCATGGTGGCCACGCCCGTCCTCTCCACCAACCTCTGGGTCGTCTCCGGCGGCGCCTTCTTCGGCGGCATGGGCGGCATCCTGTGGACGGTCAACTCCCGCACCATCAACCAGCGACTCGTCGACGACAGCATGCTCGGCCGCTACAACGCCGCCGCCCGACTCTTCAGCTGGGGCGCGATGCCGGTGGGCGCCGGGCTGGTGGGTGTGCTCGCCGAGTGGTTCGGCATCCGCGCCGCCTTTACGGTCTTCACCCTCGCGACCCTGGTGATCATCGTCCCGTTCCTGCGACCGTCACCCCAAGGCGCTGGCCGACGTGGGCCGGCACTCGGTGCGGGACTGACCGGCCCCCGCGGCGACGCCGCACCCGGCTCTCCCGCACCACTTGCCATAAGGACATTACAAGTCCTTACCGGCCGGCCGCCGGATCTCCTTCCCGCGGTCGACCCCTTAACCTGCCCTCATCACCCCTACGAGGGGTACCAACACGCCGGTGATCTGGTCCAGGAGTCGGTAGATGCGGGTCCTCATCGCTCCTTTGCGGGCCGATCTGCATCAATCGAACCGGTGGGCGGGGCGGCGCCGAAGCGGTTCGTATGATCGCTCGGGACCGGGTGACGCAGCCCGCCATCGCGGAGGTCTCTGGAACGTTCGACGCCGCGGCCATAACTGATGTGAATTGACCTGAAGGGTAGTGGCATGTTGCAGAGGAATCTGGATGGAACCCTGATAGTGATGGCCGTGCTTTTCGTCTGGGTATCTGCCATCTATATACCCAGAGAGTTCCTGAGGAGGCGAGGCGTCCGGGTGTCCGGCACATGCGTAAACCATTCGGCGAGCAAAGACGGGAAAGTCGGCATCCTTATGGAGTTCAATACGGAAGACGGGCGCCGGATCAGTTTCAATGCCGGGTATTCCGAATTTCCCCCGGTGCAGATAGGTGGTATGGCGGACGTGCTCTACGACCGCCGCAACCCTCGGCGTGCACAGCTGGCTCGGAACGTGCCGGCCAATGGCCGTACGGCTCCCATCTTCCTCGCCTGCCTCACACTGATCGCTGCAGTCCTCGCGATGATCCGGTTCGCCGCCTGATGATCCTAACGACAGTTGAATTTCAGATCGTGTCCCGGGCCTGCTGTGGATAGCCGATCTCTGCGAGGTCCTCAGCCAGCTCTGCAAGGGTTACTTTCGCGTTCAGTGATGTCACGAGTTTCTGGTTCAGCGGTCGCAGGTCATACACGTCGCGGACCGTTTCCAGGTCCACGGGAACCTGGTAGTAGTCCTCGGCGAAGCGCTGGAACGCTTTTGGCGAACGGTCGATCAGGAGCTCGAACAGGCCGGTTGCCCCGTCGGGGTCGGAGCAACTGGTGGGGAAGTCGATCGTGCCGTGCTGCCAGTGGTCGTCCGTCGCTGCCCGCCAGAGGCAGGCTGTCACGACGGGGACGTCGTCCTCGTCGGTGAACGCCGGCTCTTCGACGAAGCGGCTGAAGACTTCCGGGACCTCGTCGACCACTCCCGGCCAGGGTTCGCCGTCGTTGGCGTACGGGCTCATCGGTGCTTCGTGGTCGAAGCCGCGGACGTAGGCCCCGGCCGCCGAGAAGACGATGGAGTACTCGTTCCCCGACCCGTTGCGCATCGAGGCCGTCTCCTCGCCGTCGGACCAGCCGGCATTGAAGGAGTAGTACCTGCCTTCCCAGTCCGGACTCAGGATCGCATCGAGCATCGCCAGTGAGCGGCACAGGTTCCGCAGGTCGGCGATGGAGGGCAGTTGGCGAGCTACGTCATAGACCGTCACGTGCTCATCCAACCGGATACCCCTGGCACCCAGGTTCTCCGTCTGGTCAGTGACCGGTGTACAGAACGAAGGAGGACGGCCTGCAGCGTTCTGCGGTCGTCGATGCGTTTGCGGCCCGGAGACCGGTATCGGTGCTGGGGCGGTGACGGCTCGATGAGTGCCCGTAACCCGTCACCGGTCTCCCATGGTTTTGGCCGGGCCGTCCTTACCCCCGAGGAAGGAGATCACCTTCCCCATCCACCGCGCCACACCAAGGTCTCTTTGCAAGGAGTCCTCACCGTGCCGTGCGGGAGGCGGCTCGGGGACGTCGACCGGCTTGGTGGTCAGGTACCAGGAGCCGGTAGGGGAGCCGTCGGAGCAGTCGAGTGCTATGTATCCCGCGCGGGGCAGGCGGAGTGTGATGAGCTCACCGCCTCCGCAAAATTGTGTGTCGAGTGTCCGGCCGGGTATGCCGTCCGGCCAGTCGACGTTCGGGCAGTCGCAGTCGATCCAGTGGCGGAGGCATCCGCATTTGTAGGTGATCGTCCAGGTCGACTGGCCCCGGGTTTGGACGGTGAATAGGGCAGGACCGCCGTCGTAGCGGAGCACTTCGGCGTTCTGGCCCTGGTGTTCGGCAGCCAGGGGAGTGGCGTCGAAGAGCGGCCTGATGCGTGCGATCCAGTGGCGTTTGCCCACGCCCTGGGCCGTGACGCGCAGATGGGTGAGGTGAGGGGGGAGATAATGGCGGCCGTGGTACTCGCGCTGAAAGGAGGTTTCGGCCAGCCTGTATCCGATCGTGGTTTCCTGTTCGGTGCGCACCACCGGTGCGACGTGCAGGTGCTCGTAGCCGAGCACGTCCAGTTCGAGGATGGCCGGCTGGGCGGGCTCGGGCCGGTCGATCAGCACTTCCGTCGGGCCGTTGGTGCGACCGCTGCTGACGTGGCGTTCCCCGGGAGCGGTGACGGGTTGCGGGCGCGGTCGGGAGGCCGGGACCTGAAGCGGCACGGCTTCGATGGGGACGGGACGGCCATCGCGCAGTGCCGCGAAGCGGATCATGGCGACGCGGCCGTCGTGCAACGCGGCCAGCATGCCGGAGACAGTCTGCCCGGCGGAGGCACGCTCGTAGGCGGCCAGGGCCGCCCGGTACTCCTCCAGAACGGCGGGGGTGGCGTGCTGGCCGCTCGGGTCGAAGTCCAGGGCAGCCAGTTCCTCGCCGAAGGCGGTCACCGACTGCCGTGCCGCCTCGGACCTGGGGTCGTCTCGTAACGCCCGCCATCGGAAGAGCAGCGCTCCCGCCCCGGAGCCGAGCAGGAAGCTCACGGCGATCTCGATCACGTGGAAGATGATCGCACGAACACTTCTTCGGGAGCACCGCTGCGCTGTGCTCGCCGACGACGGCATCGGCGATCATGCTTCGGATCCGTTCCGGCATCGCAGCCCGGAACGGATTGCCCGGCCGGAAGATGCAGGTCGAGCACCGCTCGGACAGCACCCGCACCTCGCCGGTCACCTCATCGGCGATCGGGGCGCAATCCGCCGTACCGTCCTCGGAGGGCCTTCGACCGTGCGGAAATTCCCCGACCCCGCAGCGGCAGCTGCGCCACAATCGCCGGATGATCGGCAACAAGACCACTCACCGCACGGTGGACGGTGTTCGCGTACCCGGCACCTGGCGCCACGCCTTCATCCGCAACGGCGGCACGCACTTCCTCACCGACCTGTTCATCTACGCCGACGGGCTCATCGACTGCTGGGAACTGGTCACCCTTGAGGAGTTCCAGAACAAGCTCCGCAGCGGCCGGGTAGCCACCACCCTGCCGGACGGCGCCAAGGCATCCGCGTTCGAACTGGCCAGCTGGACCTTCAGCGAGCCCCACAGCTACCTCACCCCCGACCTGCTGGTCGCCGAGATACGAGACACCATCGACCAACTCAACGGGCGCCCGGATTCGACGGGCACAGCAGCCGTCGAGCACGCGTCCCCGGATCGGCGCCTGGCCGCTCTTGACGCTGCTCTACGCCCCTGGGCGGCCGAGGCCCGCTTGGAGATCGATACAGCCGAGGCCGCCGCGGGATACGAGAGTGTGCGTCGCGATGTCCGCGGCATCCTGGACGGTGACCGGGATCTCGTCCGTCGCATGCTCACCCGTGCTCGCGACCGTGCGAAGAAGATGCTGCGTGCAGCCGAGGCGGCCCCCAGCCCCTGACGCCGGACCCAGACGCCGGCCACAGGTGAATACCGGAAGTCATCCGAAGCGTGCGGGGCCATGCGGGCCGATGGCCGCCTACGCGTTCTCGGCGATCTCCAGGTGGTGCAGCAGTTCCTCGGCGATCTGCTCCCGGCCGCCCTCCGCGGGGATGTGCCAGTCGGTTTCGATGCCCGCTTCCATGGCCAGTTCCGTGGTGAAGAGAATGGAATCGGGCTTGGGCAGGAAGCTGTCACGCAGCCATTCGATGAACACGGCGGCCTGCGGAGCGGCGATGTCGACGAGGTAGAGGCAGTCACGGCCGTGCACGGTGGCGGCCCCGTCGAACACCGTGCCATCATCGGCCGTGGCCCAGAAGGACAGGTAGGGCTCGCCACCGTGGACATCGTCCTGCCGGACTCGGGCACGGGCTCCCGGGAACGCCTCCTTGAGGGCGTCGCCCAGCCGCTCCAGACCGAGCTGCCACGCGTGCGGGTCCGGGCCGGGAGCGTAGGTGAGATAGGTGGTCTCGTAGTCGTCCAGGTCGGAATTCGGCACAGGGTCCTCCTTGCGGCGCGGTTCTACGGTTCGTAGCGGGAGTTGCCCTTGACGCCCTGAAGGGCCATCAAGGTCTGCCAATAGGCTGTGGCGGATTTGTCGTTGGTGATGATCTCAAGGCCGCGGAGCTGCTTGTGTTCGAGCATCGCCTGGCGGTACTTCTCCAGCTCGGACTTGTCCCTGCCGACCAGAACGTCCTTCCTGTTCCACTTCTTCGTGCCGTCGGCCTTGTATTCGTCCTCCTCCTCGAACGTGGAGGGCTTGCGCCAGACGGACTTGTCCTCGCAGTCGGGTTTCTTCACATACTTGGCGTCGATCATCATGCCGTCGTCGGCGCGCATGCCGTCGGCGGAGATCGTCTCCTTCTCGAACGCCTTGGGCAGCGGCACGAGCCGCTCCGGGTACCCGGCCACCCGGAGCTGGTAGGCGTTCTCCGGCTTGGACGGATCTGTGCCGGCGCCCGCGAACCCGGCCGGCTTGAGCGAGTTGACCCACGTCGTGAACTCCTTCCGCTCCGCCGGCGACAGGAGCACGGGCGGAGGGACCGGCGCCGGCGGCAGCGGCGGCACCCAGGGAACGCTGGGGTCGGGGACCTTGTAGCTTGCCGGGACGATGCCCGGCATGCCGCCGGGGGCAGAGGCGAGTATCAGCGGCGCGGGCTGCAGCGGGGGCAGCGCCGGCATCATCGGCGGATGCCACCCCGGCGGCTGGGGCCCGCCGCCCGGCACCGTCACCCGCCCCTGCGAGGCGTCCAGCGCGTGGGCAACGTCGCCGAGGGCGTGGATGTGCGGGTCGCCGGTGACGGCGAGGTGCAGGCCGCCGTCGTCGCCGTTGCCGCCGAACATCGGCGCGTCCCAGGGGGCGTCGATACGGAAGAGGTCCGCCTTGTGGGCGAGGGCGACCCGCAGCGCGGCGTCGATGTGGTCCGCGTACTGGTCGCACGCCTTCGCCAGTTGGGTGCAGGCGGCCACCAGGTTCGCGACGAGGGGCTCGTCCTCCTGGGCGTGCTCGGGCGGGTCGCCGAACCCGACGGTGCGTTTGAAGTACTGGTCGAACGCCGTCGCCGCCTCACCGGCATGCGCTGCGTTCGCGGTACGTGCACTGGCCTGCGCGTCCTGCAGGAACCGGCCCACGAGCCCCGCCGCCCGCCGCCACGTCCCGGCGACCTCCCGGACCCGTCCCGCATCGCCGCGGTAGCGGTCGCCGCCGCCCGGCACGTACTGCTTGTACCAGGCCGTGTCCCCGACGACCTCGGGCAGCTCCTCACCGAGCCGCAGGAACGCCTGGGTGCAGTCCGCCCCCGGGTCGCCCATGCCCTCGGTCGCATCCTCCTGCGCCCCCAGCAGCGCGGCGATCTGCCGGTCGGTGGCCATGAACTCGCGCGCGGTGCGCATCAGGGCCTTGCCGGTCGCCCCCATCACGTAGGCGCTGAAGCCCATCTGGTCGAGCGTCGTGGCCGCCGCGGGCCCGTAGACCCTCGCGAAGGCGTGCCCGGCATCGTCGTCCCCGGCCATGCCCTTCTGCTTCGCCAGCTCGCCGCTGACGGCGATGGTGGTGTCGCGCGTCCCCACCATGACGATGTCGACCATCCCCATCGACGCTTTGATCATCCCTGAGGCCGTCAGCCTCAGCCCCTCCCCGGCGATACTCACACCGACCCCTCCCCGGTCCATGCACTCCGTCGTTTCTCCCCACGGTGATCCAACCGTCGGACGGCGGGCGAAGCAACCGGAAAGGCCGGGATGAGGCAGGCGAGGAGCGGGGAAAGCTCACAGCGGCAGCGCAGGGCCATCGGGTCGGAGGTGCAGTGAGAGCGGAGATCCTGATCTCCAGCGTGTCGGCGGCCGCCGCCTTCGGAGCCTGACCCGCGAGGCATCGCTGTCTGTCGTGCGCAACCCGACCGTGCCGTATCGCCCCCTACTGCCGCTGCTGGGGGTTCAGAGGCCGCTTTGCCCGGTGATGCGCAGCGCGACCGCGATGTGGCTGAATCCGGGGATGGGCGACCCGGCGGCCTTCTCGTAGCGCACGGCGTCAGCGATCCCGAGTTTCTCGCCAGTGGAGAGGGTTCGGTTCACCGTCCACAGGAGCGTGCGCAGGTCCTCGTTCTGGGCGCTGAGGAGCGTGGCGGAAGACTCCAGCGACGCACCGGTGGCAATCCTCCAGGCGGCTACTGCGGCCCAGAAGCTGGTCAGGCTGTCCCAGCAGATCGTGCTTCGGGGGCCCAGCAGCAGGCGCATCTCGTCGGGAGACCGAAACGCGTCGAGGCCGTGGGATACGACGTTCTGGAGGTTCTCCAGGAGTGTGACAACGAACTCGTATTCGGCCTCGTCCTCCAGCAGTTCCTCGATGACCGCCAGAACCTCGGCGGTCGTGCCGCAGTCCTTGCGGGCCGCCCGAAAGGCAATCTGTCGGCAGACGTCCGGGCCGTTGATGTCCTTCGCCGATCCTGGCTCCACACCCGCGAGGTCGAGGAGCCGTCGTGAGCGCCCGGCCTGCCGTCGGCGCCATGGCATTCGCAT
>NZ_JBFAIV010000037.1:0-81429 GCF_040654875.1 Streptomyces sp. NPDC050610
TGGGTGCGGTTGGTGGATCCGGTGTTGACGGGTCCGCAGTTCGCGGTGTTGACGGCGGTGGGGGCGGCGCCTGGTGAGGATCAGTCGTCGATGGCTTCGGCGGTGGCGTTGGACACGTCGACGATGGCGGATGTGGCGCGGCGGTTGGAGGGGCGGGGGTTGTTGGTGCGGCGTACGGCTCCGGATGACGGTCGTCGGAAGCTGTTGTTCCTGACGGAGGCGGGGGAGGGGGCGTTGGCGGAGGCGGACCGGCGGGCGCGGCTGCTCGATGAGCGGTTGCTGGGGCCGTACGGGCCGGGTGAGCGCGCGGCGCTGCTGGGGGAGCTGACGGCGCTGGCCGACCGCTGGGAGGGCCTGACCGGCAGCATCTGACCCCGCGTCGGCGAACACGCACGAGGCAGGACCCGTACGAGGCAGGAACCGCAAACAGCAAGACAAGGAAGCAACATGACGAACCATCACATAGGAATGATCGTCCCCAGCTCCAACCTCACCATGGAGACCGAACTCCCGCGGATGCTGCGGTCCCGCGAGAGCGTGGAGCCGGAAGACCACTTCATCTTCCACAGCAGCCGCGCCCGGATGCAGCGGGTGACCCCCGAGCAGCTGCGCGGCATGAACGCCCAGACGGAGCGCGCCGCCCTCGAACTCGCCGACGCCCGCCCCGACGTCGTCGCCTCCGCCTGCCTGGTGGCGATCATGGCGCAGGGCCCCGGCCACCACTGCGTGGCCGAAGCCGAGATCACGGCCGCCCTCCGGGGACAAGGGGCCGAGGCTCCGGTCGTCTCCAGTGCGGGGGCGCTGCTGAGCGGCATCGAGGCGCTCGGCGCGCGGCGGGTCGCCGTCGTCACCCCGTACATGAAGGACCTGACCGCCATGGTCACCGGCTATCTGGAGGACGCCGGGACCGAGGTCGTGGACGCGCTGAGCCTGGAGGTCCCCGACAATCTCGCGGTGGCCCGCCTCGACCCGGATGACCTGCGCGAGCACTGGCGGCGCCTTGACCTGACCGGCGCCGACGCGATCGTGCTTTCCGCGTGCGTGCAGATGCCCTCGCTGTCGGCGATCCAGCACGTGGAGGACGCGTCAGGGCTGCCGGTCCTGTCGGCGGCGACGGCCACGGTCCACCGCATCCTCACCGAACTGGGCCTGCCGACGGTGGTCCCCGAGGCAGGACGCCTCCTGAACGGCGCGCACCCGGCCCCGGCGGCCGCCTGAACACCTCGCTGACCTGGAAAGCGCGGTGTCTTCCGCAACCGCCGCCACCTCCATACCCTCTGGGGGAGGGGGACAGGAAGACAAGAACGGCAGGAGAGGCGCGACGGATGAGGGAGACGGGAGAGACAGGAGTGGCGAGCGGCAACCGAGCCCCCGCCGCACCGGCCCCCGATGCACCGACCCCCTCGACCCACTGGCCCCCGACTCGCCGGGCCCGCCCGCGACTTCTCCCCGCCGCCCCAGCACACCGCGATCAGGAGCCCGTATGAACGACCCCGTTTCAGACCCCCGGATCGTCACCGTCCGGCCGGGCGAGCAGGACTACGCCTGGACGTTCGGCGGAGCTGCGCCGGTGGCCCGTATCGCGCCCGGAACCGTCCTCGACGTCTTCACCGAGGACTGTTTCGGCGGCCGGATACGGACGGAGAAGGACCTGGTGTCCGAGGTCTGCGAGTTCCCCTTCGTCAACCCGCAGACCGGGCCCTTCTACGTCGAGGGCGCGGAGCCCGGCGACACCCTGGCCGTGCACTTCGTGTCCATCGAACCCCGCCGGGACTGGGCCGCCTCCACCACCGTGCCGCTCTTCGGAGCCCTGACCGCCACCCACGCCACCGCGGCCCTGCACCCGCCGCTCCCCGAAGCCGTCTGGATCTGGCAGCTGGACCGCGAGCGCCGCCAGTGCCGCTTCACGGCCCGCGACAGCGAGCTGGAACTCACCCTGCCGATGGACCCGATGCACGGCACGGTCGGCGTCGCACCCGCGAATCTGGAGGTGCGCTCCGCACTGGTCCCGGACGCGCACGGCGGCAACATGGACACGCCCGAGATGCGCGCGGGCGTCACCTGCTACCTCGGCGTCAACGTCGAAGGCGCCCTCTTCAGCCTGGGCGACGGCCACGCCCGCCAGGGCGAGGGCGAGACCTGCGGGGTGGCGGTCGAGACGGCGATGCACAGCGTCGTGATCGTGGAACTGCTCAAGGGCGTCGCCACCCCCTGGCCACGCCTGGAGTCGGACACCCACATCATCTCGACGGGCTCGGCGCGCCCGCTGGAGGACGCCTTCCGCATCTCCCAGCTGGACCTGATCCAGTGGCTCGCGCGGGATTACGGCCTGAGCGAACTGGACGCCTACCAATTCGTGACGCAAGCCGTCGAATCCCCGCTCGCGAACGTCTGCGACAGCAACTACACCTGCGTGGCCAAGCTCCGCAAGGAGTGGCTGCCGGCGGCGGAGCCGCACGGCGGCCTCCACGACCACCTGCGGACGAGGGCGGCGGCGCTCGGCTGAGGGGACTGCCGGGGCCGGTGCTGAGGAAACCCCTGGCAGAGCCGTCCGGCGGCGCCCGAAAGCGGCCGGTTTTCCGGCAGGGCCGGAATCGGCACGGTCCGCGCTTCCGGGCCCGGTACCGTACCCGGCACGCTGGGGGCTTCCGAGTCGACCCGGCGGTCAGCCCGCCGTGCAGCGAAGGAGCAGCGCCATGATCCTCATCAACGTCAAGTTCACCGTCCGGCCCGAGTACCGCGAGGAGTGGCTGCCGCGGGTCGAGGAGTTCACCCGCGCCACCCGCGCGGAGCCGGGCAACGTCTTCTTCGAGTGGTCGCGCAGCGTGGAGAACCCGAACCAGTTCGTCCTCCTCGAAGCGTTCAAGGACGCCACCGCGGGCGAGACGCACGTCAACTCGGAGCACTTCCAGACCGCGATGGCGTGGATGCCGGAGCTGATCGCCGCCACCCCGCAGATCATCAACGCCGAGATCCCGGCCGAGGACTGGGGCCCGATGGGCGAGCTGAGCCCGCGCGAGAGCTGATCTCGGCTCGACGCAGGCGAAGGGCGGCACCCGGAGGCCGGGGCCGCCCTTTCACGCGTCGAGCAGACGCCTCAGCACTCTCCCGAAGACCAGCCGCCCGGCCCACGCGGTCGGCGCGTCGAGCACCCGCGGCACCCCTCGGACCCGCAGCTCCTCGGTCCAGCGCGCACGCGCCCCGGCCCCGTGCCCGTACACCTCGATCTCGGCCCAGCCGGTGATCGCCCTCCCGCGCTTCTCCAGCCGGCAACGCCCTGGGCCGTGCCCGGACGGCGGCTGCCAGCGGACGACCTCCATGACGTCGTCGACGGCGACGCGCCCGACGCTCGTACGAGCCGTGAACCGCGTACCCGTCCCGCTCGGCGGCGGGGTCGTCACGGTGATCCGGGTGAGCGGTACGTACGCGGCGTGCCGCTCCCAGTCGGTGAGCCGCCGCCACGCCTCATCCACCGGCAGCGGGGTCCGGCATTCGATCAGGAACGGGGCCATGGCCACATCGTAGGCACGGGCACCGGCCGGCCCCCGGCAGCATGCCCCTCAGGACCCGGCCGGCACGGCCGGACCTCGGCGCCGCCACCGGTCAGGACTCGGGCACGTACGGCCGGTGCCGCGTGATCCAGGTCCGGGCGTACGCCACGGCGTCGGCCAGCGGAAACAGCCGGGCGTCGGCAGCGCCCACCGTGCCCCGCACCACCGGCCGCTCCTTCTCGAAGTCCGCGCCCAGCTCGTCGAAGCGCTCCCCGCTGATCCCGGTGTCCCGTACGGTCATCCAGCGACGCCCCTGCGGAGTCATGGCGGCGAAGGAGTTGTCGACCTCCGGCGCGGGAACCCGGCACTCGGCGAGATGAAAGGCCGTACAGGACTCGAAGTCCGCCCCCAGCAGCAGAATCCGCGCTCCGGCTTCCTCCAGCCGGGCCAACGGACTCCGCTCCCCGAGCCGGCAGTCCAGCGCGTGCCCGTCCACGATCGCGGAGCCCAGCGGCCCGACAGCGGCGAAAGAAGTCTGCGGATGGGCGCTGCGCACGGCCCCCGGCCAGTTGCGGACGGTCTCCGGGATGATGCCGATACCGAAGGAAGGCGTGATACGCGCGTCATACGCCGGCATCGAGGCCCGAATAGCAGCCCACCACGCCTCGGGCACCGGCGGATTGCTCCAGAGCGACGGATCCGAATTCTCACCGGAATGCGTCGGCACCACCAGAGTCCCCTCCGGTCCGAGCACATCGAGCAGCGCCCGAACCACCGTACTGGGGCCGCCGCAGACCCACCCGAGCGAGCTGAGAGAGGAATGCACGAGCAGGGTCTCGCCCGCCTGAATACCGGCGCGGCTCAGGTCGGCGGCGAGGGAATCGCGCGTGCACAAGGGCCCGGCAGGAAGTGTTGTCGACATGGTCCGTCAGTCTGCCCGCTCACGCCGCCGGTGTTCTACCGATTATCGAACTCAAGGGCACCCGTGGTGCTTTTGACACCGGGGGTCGGCCCGAGTTCTCTGTACCGCTGTGGGGCCGGTGCCGCCGAAGGGGGAAGGGCGCCCCAATGAGTACAAGCGCCACTGGCGCACAGAGCCCCGCCCCCGGACCCGACGGCCGGCAGCGGTCGCCGTCAGCGGCGGACGGCTGTCGCAGGTGAGATGTCATGGGCCTGCTGGACCAGTTCGGGGCGGCGGCCGTCGTTGAGGCGCCGTTCCCACTGGCTCTCCACCTGGCGACGGACCTGCGGTTCCATCTCGGTGGGCAGTACGTGCCGGTAGCGGGTGTCCTCGCCCAGAAGTACCTCGACCGTCGTCGCGAAGACGGGCTCGGGGTCGTACTGCTCGTGAGGGAAGGCCAGTTCGGAGTAGTCGAAGAGCCGTTGGGAGGGATCGTCCCGCCAAGCTTTCCACGCCTCGAACATCGCGTCGTTGAAGCCGGTGAGGAACGGGCCGGGATTGATCGTGGCGACGGTGACGCCGAATTCGGCGAGTTCCTGGTCCAGGGCGTCCGCGAACGCCTCCACGGCGTGTTTCGACCCGGCGTACGCACCCGTGAACGGGTCGACCGTCAGCCCCGCGACCGACGACATGAAAACGATCCGCCCGCTGTTGCGGGCGGCCATCTTCTTCGCGAACCCCTGCGTCAGCAGAATCGGCCCGAAGACGTTCACCTCGAATTGGCGACGCAGCCGATCGGCGGGGATGTCCACCGTCGAGCCGCCCTCGGAGACGCCCGCGTTGTTGAGCAGTACGTCCACATCCCAGGCCCAGGCGTTCTCCCGGTCGCCGGGGTCGGTGACGTCCAGCTTCTCCACCCGCAGGTCCGCACCGCGCCGCCGTGCCTCGGCCCGTACCGCGGCGACCTGGGCGACGATCTCCACGCCCGCGATCACCCGGTGCCCGGCCGCGGCCAGGCGCAGCGCGACCTCCTTGCCGAACCCGGTGCCCGCGCCGGTGATGAGGATCGCGCCCGTCATGCTCGTACCGCCTTCCTGTCGTTCGTGTGCCAACGGCGTGGGTCAACGCGTGGGGTCACCGCAAGGGATGCGCGTCGGGGGTGGTGAAGCGGTATCCGGCGGCCTTGAGGCGGGGGAGGTAGACCTTGAGCGCCTCGACGGTCTGCGTGCGGTCGGCGAGGCCCTCGTGCTCGGGGACGTCCTGCCCGCTCATGGTGCCGTCGTGGTTGAGGACGATCGAGCCCGTGCGGGCCCCGGCCAGCACCCGGTCGGCGATGCGGCGGCTGCCCGGGTTGGACCAGTCCTCCGGGTCGACCGACCAGGAGATGGGACGCAGGCCGAGCGCGGCGCACTCGGCCATCGCGGCGGCCGCGAAGTGCCCGCCGGGCGCGCGGAAGAGTACGGGCCGCCGGCCCGCGGTCCGGTCGATGACGTCCTGGGTGCGCCGGATCTGGTCGCGGACCTGCGCGGGGGACAAGGTCTCCAGATTGGGGTGCGACCAGCTGTGGTTGCCGAGCACGTGCCCGGCGTCGGCGACCTGCCGCACGGTGTCGGGGTATTTCGCGACGTTGCCGCCGAGCATGAAGAACGTCGCCCGCACGTCGTAGCGGGCGAGGACGGCGAGCACCCGCGGGGTGTACAGCGGGCTGGGGCCGTCGTCGAAGGTGAGGGCCAGCGTCATGGCCCCGGCTCGTACGGTGCGTTCCGGCCGGGTCGGCGCCGGAGGCGGCGCACCGCCCGCGGCGTGGGCCCGCGGAAGGGCGGAGAGCGAGATCAGTCCCGCTCCGCAACCGGTGAGGAATCGACGTCGCGGCACGGCTTGACGGTCAATGGCCATCTCCCCACCCTCCGCCACCCCGGCACCACGCCTCGGCCGCCCCGCCGCCGCGTCACCCCAACGGCCACGGAGCCGTGGCGTGGCGGCGGCCGGTCGGGTGACGTCATGTCACCAGCCGTACTGTGCCGAAGCGCGATAGTCGGCATCATCGGCGGACACTGCCCTGCGGCCCCAGCGCGGCGAGGCTCGACAGTTGCCAGCAGGTCAGCACGCTGCCTGTCACTGGCAGCACGGAGAGCGTCGCAGTTGTCACCGGCTCCGGTGGCCCGTCGGCCGGCTGAACTGAACGGGGCAGAGCCTGCCGGCCGCTTTGCCTATCACGATCGGCCGGAGGGCAGCGATGTGTCCGCGTTTCGTCACGTGGCGGACAGACTCCATGCCGCGGCCGATCGCACTTGGTAGTAGCCGCGGCCCGGCCACTGGAACGAGTGCTCCCCGGCGTTGCCCTCGGCCACCGTGACCCGGTAGGCGAGCCGGTCGTCCAGGGCCTCCAACTGGATCATGCTCGGTCCCTCGTACCGCAGAACACCCGGACCAGGCTCCCCCCGATAGTGCACGACGTCGGACCCGGTGCCGTTGATCTCGCCGTGGAAGCGGGGGACTTCTCGCAGTGGTGCCAGGGCCGCAGCCCATAGCTCCTGGCCGCCGGCGGCGAATACCCGGAAGGCGACTGCCTTCTTCGCTTCGGGCAGTGGAACCCGGGCGATGACGCGGGTGCGGTCGCCCGACAGCCGGTAAAGCCGTGAGGAGCGCCCCGTCGTATCCTCGAAACGCAAATTGACCCGTGCCCGTTCACTCGTCGAGAAGACCATGAGGGCCGGCCTGTACGACGGCATGGCCAGCTGAAGCGCCTGCGCACCGCTGCTTCCCTCCCCGCTGATCTGCGGCTGGGGGGCGCTCACCGGCGTTGTCGTCGGGAACTTGGCCGGAGTCGGCTGTGCGCCGGAGAGCCTGCCGGCCGGCTCCGGCCGCGGAGCCATCGGGATCGGGCTCTCCGCCAGGCGCACCCCATCCGCCGCGCACACGGCAATGTCGCGGGCGATGCCCCCGGGAGGCGCCCACCTGATCTGCCGGACGGCCCGCCCGTGCCGCGCGTCGAAAAAACACAGCGGCATCCGCTCGGGCAGCGGCCCGCCGACGAGCAGGGCATCCAGGCAGGCCAGCGCGTGCCTGCCCTCGTCCAGCGCGCGCAGGACATCGAGCGTGGCCGTACGGGCCCGGCCGCCGTCGAAGTCCCGCTTCGCCTGCTCGTACGCATCGAGGGCGCGCGCCAGCTCGGCGCGCATCGCATCGGTGGCACCGGGCCGGCCGGGGCTGAAGGAATGGCTGTTCAGGGCCTCGCCGAAAGCAGTGATCTCAGCCTCGATGCCGGCGAGCGCCGACTCGTCGCGTGCACGCCGCGGGCGCAACCGGCGGAGTCCCCCGCCCACTCCTCTACGCATGGCCGCCATCATGCCGTACGCCCCGGCAAGCACCGGCTCACACAGATGCCCCCGGCGGACAGTTCTATGCGCCCGACTTGTGATCGTGGTGCCAACAAGCCTGCCTTTGTGACACCTGTCGCGCTTCGGGCTCCCCTATGCGGCTCCCCTTGCCGCCGGGTGAGATGTCAGACCATTGCCTTACTCTGCGTGGCATAGGCGAGTTCGCGGGATACATAAGGGTGGGGCATGCGGAAGAGCGTGATGCGGCGCGTGGGGGTGTCGCTGGTCGTGGTGACAGCGCTGGTGGGCATGACGGGGTGTCAGGCCGGGGCGGACAAGGCGGGGAGAGCCGGCAGTCCTGACAACACGGGGAACGAGAGTTCCCGGGGCGGCGGGGACGCGCGTACCCCGGAGCAAGCGATCACCGCGGCGTACAAGAAGACCTCGGCGGCGAAGTCGGCGAGAGTCGTGATGACCACGTCGACCCCTGCGGAGGCAGGCGTCAGCAGGAGGACGACGGCCTCCGGCGTCATGGGTTGGAACCCCACGGCCGAGGACGTGACCGTGGACCGCGGTGGGGCCGGGGAGCCGACCGGTCGGACAGCCAAGATGCGCATGATCTGGGTCGACGACGTCCTGTACATGGACAAGGGGAAGTCCAAGGAACTCACCGGCAAGAAGTGGGTCAAGCTCGACATGGTCGCCGCCGCCGAGGAGGCCGGTGACGCGCAGGCGGTGAAGCTGGCGGCCTCCGAGCTGGAGGGAACAGGCGACGATCCGGCCCGGAAGCTGGCGCTGCTGCTCAACGCGCCGGTCATCGAGCATGTGGGGTCCGAAGACATCGGCGGCGGGCGCGCCGAACACTACAAGGGCGCGTTCACGGTCGAGAGCGTGCTCAAGTCCGCCAAGAAGATCGAGGCCCTCACGCCACAGCAGCGCGAGAAGCAACTCGCGGACATCGAGGAGACGGGTATGGATTCCTACGACTTCGACGTCTGGGTCAACAGCGACGACTTTCCGGTGAAGATGAACATATGGATGAAGTCGCCGAAGGGTGTGACCACCACTTCCGCGGACTTCTCCGACTACGGGACCAAAGTCGCCGTGCAGGCCCCACCGGCCGGTGACACCGTCGACATGTCCGAGATGATCAAAGAGTCCCTGAAGCGGGAACTGGACAAGGGACGCGGGCCGGGGGAGACGACCTGAGCCGGGAGGGCGATCCGGGGCCGGGAGGACGAGCCACGAGCCTGAAGCGGCGCAGGGCCCGGGGAGCGGATCTCGAACCCGTCGCCGAACGCCACCGCTGCCGCGGCTTCCCCGGCCGCCCCGCTACAGCCAGCCGCGTTCGTCCGCGATGCGCAGCGCTTCCATCCGGTTGTGAGCCGAGGTCTTGGCGATCGCCGCCGAGAGGTAGTTACGGACCGTCCCCTCGGAAAGGTAGAGCTTGGCGGCGATCTCGGCGACGGTGGCGCCCGAGCGAGCCACGTTCAGCACGTCGCGCTCCCGGGCGGTGAGCGGGGACTCGCCCGCCGCGAGCGTCGCGGCCGCGAGGGCCGGATCGACGACGCGTTCCCCCTTCATCACCCGGCGGACGGCGTCCGCGAGCGCCTCGGGAGGGGCGTCCTTCACCACGAATCCGACGGCGCCGGCCTCCATCGCCCGGCGCAGATAGCCCGAGCGCCCGAAGGTCGTGAGGATCACCACGCGGCAGTCCGGCACCTGGGCGGCGAGCACCGCCGCCGCTGCCAGTCCGTCCAGACCGGGCATCTCGATGTCGAGCAGGGCGACGTCGGGCCGGTGTTCGCGAGCCGCCTGGATGACCTCGTCGCCCCGGCCCACGGAGCAGACGACCTGGAAATCCTCCTCCAGTTCCAGGAGCGCGGACAGCGCGCTGCGGATCAGCTCCTGGTCGTCGGCGAGCAGCAGTCGGATCGTCATGCCGGAGTACCGTCCGTCGGGTCGAGGGTTACGCGCAGCCGCCAGCCACCCGAGGCCGGCGGCCCGGCGTCCACGCTGCCGCCGGCCGCCGCGACCCGTTCCCGGAGTCCGCCGAGGCCGTTGCCGGAGGGGGCCGAGCCGCCCACGCCGTCGTCGCGGATCTCCACGTGCGAGGCCGACAGGGTGACCGTGCACCGGGTGGCGTGCGCGTGCCGTACGACGTTGGTCAGGCCCTCGCGCACCACCCAGCCGAACAGTTCCTGGTGTGCGCCGTCGACCATGTCGGTGGCCGTCGGCAGGTCGGCCAGGACGCCGGCCGCCCGGAGCAGTTCCCTGCCCCGCGCGATCTCGCCCGTAAGGGTCACATCCCGATAGCCGGACACCGCGGCCCGTACATCGGTGAGCGCTTGCCGGGACAGGGTCTCCACCTCCGTGATCTCGTCCAGCGAACGGGAGGAGCCGCTCGCGGTCAGCCGGCGCGCGAGCGCGCTCTTGACCGTGATGACCGTGAGCGAGTGGCCGAGCAGGTCGTGCAGATCGCGCGCGATCCGGGCCCGTTCGGCCTCCGACGCCAGCCGGGCGACCTCCGCACGCGCCTCCAGCAACGCGCGGTTGGCCACCACGATCTCGGAGAACCCGTAGACCGTCAGAGCGGTGAAGACCACGGCGATCGCCTCGAACCAGCCGGGCCCGCTGTGCCACGGGCGTACCGCCCACGGCACGACGAGCGCCGCGAGCGCCCCGGCCGCCACGATCAGCACCGCGTGCCGCTTCAAGAAGGCGGCGGCGAACGATACGACGACGGCGCACAGGAAGAAGGCGTACTCCCTGGCGATGGGCAGTTCGGCGACGAACAGCGCCGTCATGACCCCGAGCAGAGCCGCCAGGCGGCGCCAGGCGCGCTGGGCCGCGGACAGGGCGGCGAGCACGTAACAGCAGCAGAAACCGGCCACGATCACATACCCGGCGACGGCGCCGGCGCCGGTCGCGTACTGCGTCGCCCCGACCGCCGTCGCGCACGGATAGACGAGCATCCCGGCGGCCAGGACCATGCGCCGCCACCCCCGAGCCCACCGCAGCGAGTCGCCCTCCGGACCGCCGCTCACCGGCTCTTTCCCGGTGTTGTCCATGGCAGGAACGCTAACACCGCCGCCTCGGCGCGAACCCGCCGCCGCTTCGCCGTCCGGAGCGCCGCTCTGAGTCTCGGTGCGCCGCGTCTCGGTGCGCCGCGGTGCACCGCCGTCGACACCGTCGCGTGCTCGGCCCCCTCGGCCCGGTCGGCTCCTCGGCTCACTTGGCCGCGAACAGAGCCCGCATCCGCGGGCCGTTCACGAGGAGGACGACACCGAGCAGGGCCAGCCCGCACACCCCCTGTTCGATCTTCATCCACATCGGGAACGTGCCGGGCAGCGCGATGATGCACGCGATGGCCACCACCATGACGCCCGAGGCGATCCGCAGCCTGCGGTACGCGCCGCGGGAGCCGCGCGCGGTGCGAGCGGCGAAGGCGAACGTCAGCATGGCGCTGGCGACGACGATGGTCCCCCGGACCCAGACGGCGTCGTTCACCACCGAGGCGTCGTCGCGCATCACGATGATGGCGGCGAGGGTGAGCACACTGATGGCGAGGTAGCCGCCGGCGAGCCGCTTCGCGCTGCGGAGAGCTTTGAGGCTGCGCGGGTGGGTCAGGTCTTCGACCCGAAAGGCGAGGGCGGTCTTGGTCTTCTCTGTCATACGGCCCATCGTCTTCGGGGACCTCGGCGGCCGGGCAGTGAGATCGCGCATCACCCGCCCATGACATTTGTCATGGGTGCCGGGCCCCATGAGGCCTTACGGATGATGTCTTACGGGGCCGTCTTACGAGCCCGGCCGTTCCCAGAGGTTCTCCAGGTGCGCGTGGAGGACGTCTTGGGCCTCGCGCGGGGTGAGATGGCCGATGAGGACGTGCGCGGTGAGGCCGTCCGCGAGGGCCAGGAGGGCACGGGCCTCGCGCTGCGCGTCGACGGGCGCGGCGGCACGGCTGTCGCCGTCCTCGACGGGTCCCGCCGCCGCTGGGACTCGCGATGCCTCCGAAGCTTCCGACGCCTCCGAGGATTCGGAAGCTTGCGAGGCTCGCGAAGCTTCGGAGGCTTCCGAGATGAGGTGCGCGAACACCTCTTGCAGAGCCGCGTAGTTGGTCTTGAGCGTCTTGGCGAGTGCCTCGCTGACAGCCGCCTGTGCGACGAAGGCGACCCACACCCTGGCCTCGGCGCGGTGGTCCTCCCGCAGCAGCGCGACCTCGGTGGCCGCGTGCCCCAGGGCGGTCCCGGCCGATTGCGCCGGGCTTCTGACGAGGCGGGCCCGCACGCGCTCGTTGATCCGCTCGCCGATGTGCCCGAGGGCGAACACGAGCATCTCTTCCTTCGTGCGGAAGCACCGCTGAACGGCGCCCATCGACACCTGCGCGCGCGTGGCGACGTCGCGCAGGGTCACGCCCTCCAGCCCCCGTTCGTCGGTCAGGCGGCAGACGGCCTCGGCGATGAGGCGGCGTCGGTTCACATGATCGACCTGCTTGGGCATCCCCGGTGACCTCCCTGTTTCGCGGTGCTCCGCTCCGTGGCGCACTTTATTCGATGCGCCCGTATCAGTTCTCAGGATACGGTTCCGATGCAAGCGCATCGGAACGGGCGCGGGCACATCGCCGTATGCGGGCGCACCGACGCATACGGGTACGGGTGCATCGGCAAATGAACGAGAAGGGAAGGGCCATGCGGAACGCGGACGCCTTGTGGAAACTGTCGGCCGCCGAGCAGGCGGCGGCGGTGCGCCGCGCGGACATCTCCGCCGTCGAACTGATCGACAGCCACTTGGACCGGATCGCCGAGGTCAACCCTCAGGTGAACGCGGTCACGCAGCTCCTGGCGGAGCGCGCGCGGGAGGCGGCGGAGCGGACGGATCGCCGACGGGCGGCCGGTGAGGCGATGGGGCCGCTCGCGGGCGTGCCTTTCACGGTGAAGGAGAGCACCGCCGTCGAAGGCGTGCCCACCACGTTCGGCACGGAGCGTTTCCGCGACCTGGTGGCGTCGGCCGACGCGCCCCCGGTGGCGCGGCTGCGCGCGGCCGGTGCCATCCCCATCGGGCACAGCAACATGCCGACGCTGATCCTGGCGGGCATGCACACCCGCAGCGAATTGTTCGGCGACACCCTCAATCCGTGGGATAGCACTCGGACTCCTGGTGGGACCAGTGGTGGAGACGCGGTGGCCGTAGCCACCGGCATGGCGGCGCTCGGGCTCGGCAACGACTCCGGCGGATCGGTGCGCATCCCGGCCCAGTTTTGCGGTGTGGCCGGGCTGAAACCCTCCACGGGCCGGTTCCCCGCCGACCACCGTGCCCTCGGCCCGGACGATCCCGGCCCAGCCTCCCAACTGCTGGTCACCGACGGCCCGTTGGCCCGGAGCGTCGGCGACCTGCGGCTGGCGTACGAGGCGCTGGCCGGCACCGACCCCCGCGACCCGCGGGCCGTACCGGCGCCCGCCTACGGCGAACCGCTCCCCGGCCCGGTGAAGGTCGCCG
Source organism: Streptomyces sp. NPDC050610 (assembly GCF_040654875.1). Taxonomy (NCBI): domain Bacteria; kingdom Bacillati; phylum Actinomycetota; class Actinomycetes; order Kitasatosporales; family Streptomycetaceae; genus Streptomyces; species Streptomyces sp. NPDC050610. Next base: position 13,209 of record NZ_JBFAIV010000037.1, read on the forward strand.
TCGTGGCGGACCCGGGTGGACACGGCGTCCACCCTGCCGTTCGCAGGGCCGTGGCGACGGCGGCCGACGCGCTCACCGACGCCGGGTACGACGTGCGCGAGGTACGGGACGTACCGCGCCTGGACGAGGCGCTGGAGGCGTACGGCCGGATCACCGTGACCGAGTTCGCCCCGAGCTGGCCCGCGGTGCGCGAGCTGCTGGGCGAAGGCGGGGACCGCTACATCGCGATGGCGATGGAACAGACCCCGCCCGTGAGCGCGGAAGAACTCATGAAACTGATGGGCGCCTGGCTGAACATCCGCCGCTCGTGGGCCGAATTCCTCCACGAGTACCCGCTGCTGCTCGGCCCGTCCTTCACCGAGCCGCCGGTCGAGCCAGGGCTGGAGTCGCGCGACAGGGCGGGCCGCGACCGGGTCGGCTCGGGCATGCGCCTGTGCACCGTGACCAGCTTCGTCGGCGTACCCGGAGTGGCCGTGCCGACGGGGATGATCGACGGGCTCCCGTCGGGGGTGCAGATCGTCGGCCGCGCGTTCCGGGAGGACATGTGCCTGGCGGCCGCCCAGTCGATCGAGGACCGGCTCGGAGTCCTCACCCCGATCGACCCGCGCCCGGCGCCCAAGTCCTAGACGGAGCCCGCCCGTTCCCCGCCAGGTCACGCTGATCGCGAATCGGCTGAGACGGTGACTCACCGGGCGGGCTCGGACTCACCGGGGTGGGCTCGGTCTCCCCGCGGCGGTCGCTGCCGCAGAGGGACGAGGGGTTCGGCCGCGCGCAGGCCGCGGATCCCAGGGCTGCCCGTCAGCCGAGGACGAGCGTCGCGCAGGCAATCGCCGGGACCGCGCGTCGCCCGTCAGCCGTCAGCCGTCAGCCGTCAGCCGTCAGCCGTCAGCCGGGAGTGAGCTGCGCGCTGGCCTCTCCGAGGCCGTGCGTCAGCAGAACCCGATCGACGCGTAGGGCTCCCCGGGGCCTGGCGGGCGTATCCAGGACGTCGACTCGAAGGAGTGCAGCCTGCCCTCGGTGATGGCGAAACGCGGCAGGGCGACGCCGTACCGATCGGCGATGGCGTCCAGGGCGCGGACCGCCGCCTCCGCCTGGGCAGCCGTGCCCGGGGTGTCGAAACCGAGGGCGGCCGGGGCCAGTTCAGGGGGAACGGCGCCGCAGACGTCCTCGATCGCCCCGTCCCGCACCGTGAACGCGTACAGCGTCGTCCCGCCCCGCGCGACCGACAGGTGGAAGACCGGGGCGTCCCTGCGGCACCCGCCCCACACCACGATCGCCCGGCCGCCGCCGGCCGAGGCGTCCCGCGCGGGGGAGACGAACCGCTCCGAGAGGAACCAGGCAGGCAGGTCCCCATCGAACCCGAAGCTCCAACCCACCCCCGCTCGCCCGACGCTCAGCAGGGCCTTGTCGTCGTAGCTGGAGGAACCCCGCTGATGGGGGCGGTGGTGACGGTGGAGTTCCCCGCGCCGCAGCGGCGGGGAGAGGACCGCGTCGGGCGACGAGCCGAGGAGGGCGGGCAGTTCCTCCGGGGCGACGCCTTCGACCAGGACCATGCGGAAGTCACTCCGCGACGACTGGCCCGGTCCTAGTCCCCCGGGGCGCGCGAGCCACGAGAGGCCGCCTGGGTCCTGGTCGAGCACGGGGGCCGGGACCGGGCCGCTCTCGCCGCCGCGCGGGGTCGCCAACAGCTCAAGGCGCCGCTCGGCGGTGAGCACCGGAGCGAGCACGGGGTCGGCGAGCAGGCCCACCGGAGCGATGTGATCGGGGCCGAGCGGCTCCCACAACGGAAGCGCGGCGCGCAGGCGCCGCCAGGCGGCGTCGGTGTCGCCCCAACGGGCCGACTCGCGGGCCGCGTCGACCGCGTCGCCGAACGCGCCGCCGGGCTGGTAGCGGTACGTCCCCTCGCGCATCTCGCGCAGGATGTCCGCCGCGGCCTGCGCGGTATCGGGAAACCGGTCGGGATCGGCGAAGCGCCAGTCATCCACGGGGCGGCCGCTGCTGAGGGAATCGGCAGCGGCCAGCGGAAGCAGCTCGGACAGGAAGCAGGGATCGTCGGGAAGCGGAGGCCGTCCGCCCTGGTCGTGCGCCCCGCCCAGCTGCCCGATCTGACGCAGGAGCTCGGGCGCGCGCGGTCGGCCGTACTTCTGAGCGCCCATCAGCAGCGGGACAGCCTCCTCGTGACGGCCGCGGAGCGCCGCGGTACGGGCCCGGGTCACGGCGGCGTCCTGGTCGCGAGTCGTCTCGTTGACGAACGCCGGGGCGCCCGCCCGCTCGTTCCGGCCGGCCTGGAGGGAGTGGAACTCCCGGTGCATGGCGACCATGAACGCCGCGAACGACGGGTATCGCTCGGGGTCCGCGGCCCGCCAGGACGCCCATACCCGCACCGCCCACTCGCCGTCCGGTCCGACGTCCTCCGGGTCGAGCAGCACGTACGTGGCGTCCGACTCCACGTCCAACTGGAGCCCGCGCGACCACAGGCCGACCTGTGCCCGGACCTCCTCAGAGTTGTCCTCCTCGCCCCAGAACCCGTCGAGGTCCTCACCGAGCCCGCTCGCGTCCTCGTGCCAGTGCGCTTCGCGGGTGCCGGCCAGCATCCAGACGAAACCGCCCGCGTGCCGCCAGCCGTCGCTGACCCGCAGGAACTCCCGGTAGGACGGCGGCATCTCACATCCGAGCCGCGCCTCCATGGCGGTGATATCCGCCTCGGCGGCAGGGCCGGAACCGAGCCATCCGCGCCGCCGCGCTTCGGCGTCGTCCGGACTCAGCTCACTCAAGTCGCCCTGGGCGTCGGCCCACTCCTCACTCCACCGGGTGAGGAAGCGCCGCCAGCCGAATGTTTTCGCGTCCATGCCGGTGATCCTGACACCCGCCACTGACAATCGCCCTGACCAGCAGGTTCTGGGCGTGCGCTCGAAGAGCCCCTCAGGACCAGGGTCCGTCAGGGGGCGCCCGGCCGGCCCGGAGATTCAGGCGATTGCGCGCCGGGCCTGCCGCCGCCGCTCGGCGTCCGATGTGTCTCGTCCTTCTTCCACGGGCCGATGCCGAGCTTCCCCGTCGTGCCCAGGTCGAGTTCCGGGGTCACCATCACCGGGTCCGCGCCGGGCTTCGCCCGCACCCGCACGTAGGGGGCGTTCACGGGAACGCCGCCCTCGACGGTGTTGCGCCAGACCAGTACGGCGTACGCGCGCTCGCCGGGCTTCAGGGCGAGCGGCTGCGGCGCGCCGTCGGCTCCGGTGCCGGTGGAGATGGAGGCGCCGCCGTGCAGAACGCGCACGCCGTCGACCGGTTTGTGAGCCGCGTCGAGCAGTTGGAGCCGCGGGTAGCCGTTGAGCCGGCTGACTCGGTCGCCGCAGTTCTCCAGGTGGATGCTCACGGCGCGGAGCCCCATGGCGGCATCGCCGTCATCGGCGTACACACGCACCCCCGAGGACGGGCAGGCGCCTCCCTTGGAGGGCGCTTCGCCGGCCGGGATGCTCCGTACCTTCGTGATCTGCACGCGTGCGTATCGACGCGCCTCCGCGGACAGCCCGCCCGAGGGCAGTCCGTCCGCGGTGATCGTGCGCCGCACGGACTGACCGGGCTTCACGGACGGCACGGTCTTCTCCGTGTTCGCCAGCGCTTCGCCGGCATCCGACATGAACGTGAACGTGATCGTGTAAGTGAGGGCCTCGGCCTCGTGGTTGGTGACCGCGAAGTCGGCGCAGGCCCGGCCACCGTCGCCCAGGCCGGTGATTTTTACCCCGTCCTTCTCCAGCTCGGCGGGGTCCCCGGTCAGAGGCGGTGAGGTGGACGTGGCCGAGGCGCCGGCTGCCGGGGCCCCGCAAGAGGACACGCCGGGCCGACCTGAGGGACCCGCCCCCTCCGCGTGCATCGAGCCGTCCCTCGCTGAGCCGGAGCCGGCCTTCTGCGAGCCGCAGGCCGTGAGGAAGAGCGCGCCGGTGACGGCGACGGCGGCGGGGAGGGTGAGAAGGGGGACGTTGCGCATCCGGCGAGTCAATCAGGACCAGACCACTTCACACCATGTGAAAAGCGCATTTTGTGTAACGGTCCTGTCGCAGGCGAGGCCGCGACCTGCTACGTTTAGAGCTAAACGTAAGCTAGGCGTACTGATCATACTGATGCAGGAGGACCCTTGTCCCGCACTGTGCTCGTCACCGGAGGCACCAGCGGCATCGGCCGCGCCGTCGCCGCGAGGTTCGCCGCCGATCAGGCGGAGGTCTTCATCACCGGCCGCCACCCCGACACCGTCGAACAGGCCGCCAAGGAACTCGGCGTGCACGGCGTGGCCTGCGACGCGACCGACCCCGTCCGGGTAGCGGCCCTCGCCGACCGGTTCCCAACCCTGGACGTCCTGGTCAACGCGGCAGGCGGCCTGCCCCCGTCGGCCCCCGGCGCGGCGGTACCGGAACTGGCCGCAGTGCTGGCCGAGTGGCAAGCCAACCTGGAACAGAACCTGTTGAGCGCGGTACTGACCACCACCGCCCTCCGCGCAAGGCTCGCCGCAGGCAGCTCCATCATCAGCATCGGATCGATCGGAGCCGAACGCCGAGGCGGCTCCTACGGCGCGGCCAAGGCCGCACTGGCCGCCTGGAACGCCTCACTCTCCAGCGAGCTCGGCCCCCAGGGCATCACCAGCAACGTCATCGCCGCGGGCTACGTCACCGGCACCAACTTCTTCCAGGGCCAACTGGCCGACGACCGCCACCGCGCGCTCGTCGAGGAGACGCACAACAAGCGCCCCGGCACGGTCGAAGACATCGCCGAGACCGTCCGCTTCCTCGCCTCCCTGGGTGCCCGTCACATCACCGGCCAGACGCTGCACGTCAACGGGGGAGCCTTCACCACACGTTGACGCCGATGCGCGAGCGCCCCGTCCTCGTACGCAAGCGGGCGACGCGCCCACGCTCCGCACCCCCACGCGTACGGCAGAGCTCCCGTCTCCGGCGCGGTGTCGCGGAAGTGTCCGGATTGGCGCTCACCGCGCATGCCGGGGCTCTGAACAATGGAACCTTCCCGGGCACGCCCATGGGCCGGGGGCCTTCACGAACCCGTACGCACGCCGAGCCCGCATCGCCGCACAAGGCCACGCACCGCGCGCAACGTCCGTACCCCCGCACAGTCCGTAGGGGGCCGCGAAGCTCGTACGCCCGCACCGTCCGTACGCCCTGGAAATCCTGCTCCGCAGAGGGAGACCCGCCATGCCCGACACCGGCGAACACCCGCGCTCAGAGGCATGGAAGACCGCGCTGACCGTGCTGCAAGAGGCCGCCCCGCCCGGCATTCCGGAGGGTGCGCACGCGATGACCGTCCAGATCGAGTACCCGCCCGGCGACCCGGGCACCCCACCGCACCGCCACTCCGGGCCGGCCTTCGGCTACGTGCTGGAGGGGGAGATGCGCTTCGAGCTGGAAGGCGAACCGGAGCGGATCGTCCGCGCCGGGGAGACGTTCTGGGAGCCCGGTGGGGACGTCATCCACTACCAGGACGGCAACGGCCTCACCGACACGCGCCTGCGTTTTCTCGTCACCATGCTCTGCGCGCCGGGACGGCCCATGCTCGTCCTGGTGGACGACGACGAACTGAAGCAGCGCGCGCACCTGCGCGCGCCCCGGCCGGCCTGACAATCCCCGCCGTCAACGCCGGCGAAGTCGTCGGCGCCGCCAGGCGGCGCCTGGACCAGCCGCGGTCCGCCTTGGAAAGGCCCCCCCGATCCCTCAGAGCAAGGAGTACGCGACGTGAAGATCGTGGTCATCGGAGGCACCGGCCTCATCGGCAGCAAAGTGTGCGGCAAACTCAACGACCGTGGGCACGAGGCGGTGCCCGCCGCGCCCAGTACGGGCGTCGACACCCTCACCGGCGAGGGCCTCGCCGAGGTGCTGGCCGGGGCCCAGGTGGTCGTGGACGTGTCCAATTCGCCCTCGTTCGAAGCCTCGGCGGTGCTGGACTTCTTCACCACCTCCACCCGCAACCTGCTGGCCGCCGAAGCCGCGGCGGGCGTGGCGCACCACCTGGCGCTGTCGATCGTCGGCATCGAGGGGCTGCCCGACAACGGCTACTTCCGGGCGAAGCTGGCCCAGGAGCAGCTGATCCATCAGGGGCAGATCCCTTTCTCGATCGTCCGGGCGACGCAGTTCTTCGAGTTCGTCAAGGGCATCGCCGACGCCGCTACCAGCGGCGACACCGTGCGCGTGCCGCCCGTGCTCTTCCAGCCCATGGCGGCCGAGGATGTCGCCGAAGCGGTGTCCCGGACCGCCGTGGAGACTCCGCTGAAGGGCGTGGCCGAGGTGGCCGGGCCCCAGCAGTTCCGCTTCGACCAGCTCGTCGCCGAAGCGCTGCGCGCGTGGCACGATCCGCGTACGGTCATCGCCGACCCGCACGCCCGCTATTACGGTTCCGAACTGGCGGAGCGCAGCCTCGTCCCCGACGAGGGCCGCGCCCGGCTGGGCGGCACCCGCTTCGAGGACTGGCTGCGCCGATCCTCTTGAGCCTTGAACCTTGAGGGACTGAACCTTGAATCTTCAGTACGGCAGCGGCGAAGCCGAGAGCTGTAGCGCGGCAGCCAGGGCGATAAAAACCTATTCGTGGCGATAGAGGTGAGGGCGCATACTGGACCCGTGGCATCGAAGCATGAGTTCGTGAGAGCCGGCCCGCTGCCAGGAGGCGTGATCTCCGGGGTCGGCTACCGCGCCGTAAGACCAGGCCAGGAGGCAGCGCGCCCCCTCCACCGCGGGCTGCCTTCCCCCTACCTCACCCTGATCTTCTCCCTGGACGGCCCCGTCATCAGCGGCCTCACTCCGGACCAGGCGAGGGGTTCCGACGCGATCAGCACGGACATCGTCGTGGGCGGCCTGCACCACAGCCCCGCGTACGTCGTGCAACCCGAGTTCGAGACCGGCATCCAGATGGCCGTGCACCCGCTCGCGGCCCGCGCCCTCCTCGGGGTGCCGGCCGCCGAGCTGACCGGGCGGTTCGTCACGCCCGGTACGGACGTACTCGGCCGGCACGCCGCCGACCTGCGTTCCCAGCTGATCGAGGCGACGGACTGGGAGGCACGTTTCGCCGCCCTCGCCGGTTACCTGGAGAAACAGCTCGCGACCCACGGCGACCGGCCGCGGCCACGCCCCGAGGTCGCGGAGGCATGGACATGGCTGGCCCGGCACCGCGGCGCGGGCACGCTGCGCGGCCTCGCGGCGCACGTCGCGCTGAGCGAACGCCGGCTGAGCACCCTCTTCCGCGCCGAGACCGGCGCGACGCCCAAGCAGGCGGCCCGCCTGATGCGCTTCGAGCACGTCAAGGCCGGCATCGTCCGCGCGACCGCCGCGGGCGACGCCCCCGACCTGGCCCGTACGGCGGCGGCCTGCGGTTACTACGACCATTCGCACCTGGTCCGCGACTTCCACCAGTACACAGGGCTGAGCCCCAGCGCGTGGCTGGCCGAAGAGTGCCGGAATATCCAAGCCGGGGGACACCTCAACGGCGGAGGCTGAACCCATGGACACACAGAACGCTTCAGAACAGGCCCGTACCCCCGAGATCTTCCCGACCCTTCAGGCCGACGACGCTCCCGCGCTCATCGACTTCCTCGTCGGCACGGTCGGCTTCCTGCGCACGGCCGTGTACGAGGACGGCGGTCGTGTCGCCCACGCCCAGCTGGACTGGCCCGAGGGCGGAGCCGTGATGCTCGGCTCCTACAAGCCCGACGGCGAGTGGTGCGTGAAGCCTGGCACCTTCGGCGCGTACGTCGTCACCGACCACGTGGACGAGCTGTACGCCCGGCTCAGCAAGGCGGGCGTAAAGATCATCCGGGAGATCGGGGACCAGTCGTACGGAAGCCGGGAATTCGCCATCGCCGACCCCGAGGGCAACAAGTGGGCCTTCGGCACCTACCGCGGCGAACCGCGCCCCAGCTGACGCACGGCCCCTGGCCCCTCTCCCCGTCCCGCCGCGCCGGCCCCGCACCGGGGCCGGCGCGGCTCTGGCGCACGGTCCTGATCGGGGAGGCCATCCGTATCGGTGCGACAACCGGGCGCGGGCTTATTCGCTACCGCCGGCCGAGCACGCCGCCTAGGCTCTCGGCCATGTGCAATTTCTCCTGAACGGACCACGACGGTCCACAGACACCCGCCCGGCAGGCGCCGGGCCCCGTCGGCGTGCGCTCGCACGCCCACCTCAGGAGAACCTGCCCCATCATGAACACGCGTTCCGCCTGCCCCGCCCTGGACGATCGCATCGCCCGCCTGCGCGAGCTCGCTCACGCCGATCCCCGCCTGGAGGGTGTCCTCCTCTACGGCTCATGGACCATGGGCGAGGCCGACGCCCATTCCGACATCGAGGCGTACCTCTACATCCAGGACGACCGCCTCGCCGACTTCGACGGCCCCGCCTTCCTTGAGCGGCTCGCGCCGCTCAAGCTCGCGTACACCAATATGCACGGCATCCTCGCCGTGGTCTTCGACGACCTGATGCGCGGCGAGTTCCACCTCACCGCGGCAGGCGCGGGCATCGACGAAGTCCCCACGTGGACGGGGATGGTGCACCTGCCCCGCCCCGGCGACGCAGTCCTGCTCGACCGCACCGGCCGACTGACCCGCGCGGCACGGCGATTGGCGGAGTTCCGCCCGCCCGAGCCCGTAGCGACCGCCCGGCAGCTCATCGACGAACTGACCAACTGGACGCTCATGCTCGCCCATGTCCTGGCCCGCGGCGAGACCGCCCGCGCCCACGCCCTCCTGCACTCCGTCATCGCACCCCAGCAGCTCCAGCTCTGCCGCCTGCTGCGCGACAGCACAGCCCACTGGCTCACTCCCAGCCGCGCGCTGGAACAGGACCTGCCCGCCGCCGACCGCGACCGCTACGCGGCCACCACCGCCCCGGCCCGCCGGCACGAGGTGCGAACGGCGGCGTGCGACAGCTGGCGCTGGAGCCGGGACCTGGCCGCCGAGGCGGCCGAGCGCTGGACCATCCACCTGTCGCACCAACGCCAGGAACTTCACGAGCAGATCGCCCACCTCCTGAACGGCAGCGGCAGCGGCGACGGCAACAGCAACAGCAGCGGCGACGGCAACGGCTGACCGATCTCCGCCGGGACCGCCGTTGTCAGTGCCTGGGGCTATAAGTAGTGACCATGACGTCAACGCCCCTGCACTGGAAACTCGTCATCGACGCCCACGACCCGCACGCCCAAGCGGACTTCTGGGCAGCGGCGCTCGGCTACGAGGTCGAGGACCACAGCGTCCTCATCGCCAAGCTCCTCGGCCTCGGCGCCGTCCCGCCCGAGATCCTCATCGACCACCACGGCCGGCGCGCCTGGCGGGACGCGGCGGCGGTCCGCCACCCCGACGACCCGTACGAGGCGGAGAGCGGTACGGGGCAGGGGCGGCGGCTGCTCTTCAACCGCGTACCGCTGCCGGAGGCGAAGTCGAAGGCGACCAAGAATCGCCTGCACATCGACCTGCACGGCCCCGCCGGCGCGCTGGAAACCGAAGTGGAACGCCTCCGCGCCCTCGGCGCCCAGACCCAGCGCCACGTCAAGGAACCGTTCGGCGAGTGGATGGTCATGACGGACCCGGAGGGTAACGAATATTGCGTCCATTAGCCCAGGGCTCAACCGGGGCTCCGGCCGCCTTTCGCCGCGGCGGGTGGGGCGGTGGAGGACTGGAGGTACCTAGGAGCGTCTGAGTATCCCTACGGATATCGGGGGAGTGCCCGCGCCCTACGGTGGACAGGTCCACATCAACACCGCTCGTCATGGGGCCAGTTGACGTGGGCCGCAGCGGGCGGGGCCCGCCGCCGTCCGGCCCGGTGCTCGCTGCCGGTCGACCGAGAGGCCGGAGTCCGCGCGCTGCCGACGCACACCAGAGATCGAGGAAGGGGACAGCAGTATGCGTACAGCACAGTTCCTCGTGTCGCGCGGCGCCGAGAAGCAGCGGAACGGCGAGCCGCGGCGGATCGGCGAGAGCGGCGGAGGGAAGCGGAGGAGCCGCATGGCGGCTGTCGCCGTCGCGACGGTCATCACCGCCGCCGCAGGGGCCGTCCCCGCGACGGCCGCGACGGGGACGGCATCGCCGCAGGCGCCCGCGGCGACTCACGCCCCGACCCTTGCCGCGAAGCACGCCTCCGTCCGCTGCGGCAGCAAGAAGGTGAACTTCTCGTGGTCGACGGGGACGCTCCGCACCACCGTCTACGCCAACAACCACTGCGGGCACAAGAAGGTCGTGGCGGTGAAGGGCGGCGGAGCGCTGGGGCCTTGGAGCGCGTGTTGGCCGGTGAAGAAGGGCAAGAGCCACGCCACCTTCCGGACACCTCCGGGCGGGGGGCCCATAAAGAAGATCGTCAAGGGCAGCGGCTGCTGACCTGCCGACGGGACGGTTTGCCGACAGATCCGCGCCGACGCGGCACCGTTGGCCGGGGGAGCGCGTCCCGGTGGTGAAGGGAAACAAAGAAGGCCCCCGTACTCGTCGAGTACGGGGGACCTTCAACTGGAGCGCTCGGCAGGCCTCGCATTCGCATTTCCCGCTGGACGGCGGGTGTCTCGCCTTGGCCCGCGGACGCGCGACTCCCGTGCCTGACGCTACGTCATGCGCCGGAATGACGTAGATGGGCGTACGCGGATGGCAGTACTCCGATGGCTGTACGCGGGGGCCGAGGTCGGCCGTCGGCCATACGCCACACGACGCCGGAAGCCGCACGGCTCAAAAGGCCCCTGTCGGCTTCATACCTGCGTCAATAGAGTCCGCCCGTGAGCAATTCCTACGAGGGGCTCTCAACCCACTACGACCTGATCATGACATCCGGCTACTACGACTACGACGCCTACGCCCGTACGCTTCTCGACCTCATCGGCGACCGCCGGCAGCTCCTGGAGATCGGGGCGGGTACGGGACTCGTCTGCGAGAAACTCCTGGATCTGGCGGCGCCCGGTCTGGAGATCACGGGCGTCGACCATACGGAAAGCATGCTCGTCCAGGCACGCCAACGGCTGGGCGAGCGCGCTGAGTTCGTACAGGCGGACCTCTGTCACCTGACCGTCCCGTCGCTCTTCGACGTGGCGTACTCGGTCGGTGGCGTCTGGTACTACATCCACGACGACGAGGACGCCGAAGACAACGACGCCGTCCTCGCCAGCCACCTCATGGAGGAAGACGACAACATCAACGCGCTCAGCAGGGTGCACGCGGCCCTGAAGCCCGACGGCCTCCTGATCCTGGCCACCCAGGGGCCGCACCGTGACCACGAACGCACCCTGCCCGGCGGACTGGTCTACGCGCAGGAGATCCACTCGGCGCCCGACAACACCTTCACCAAGGACTACTACGTCAGACGAGTGGCCGAGAACCATCAGGGCAGGCAGGGCGGTACGGGCGAGGAGGTCGTGGCCCACCAGCGCTGCGAGTACCGCCTGTACGCCGCGGAGCAGGCCGAACGCCTGCTCAAACAGTGCGGCTTCCGTTCCGAGGGCATCACCTCCGACGGCCTGTTCCACTACCTGACCCGGCAGTAGCGGGCCGGCCGACGGGTGGCGGGGTGCGTGCGTGCCGGCCGGCACGCGGGGAAGGGCCGGTTCGATGAAACCGGCGCCGCAAGCCGTTGCGGAGGGCCCTTCCCCGTACGCGCGTCCGTAGGCGACTACGGCACGTACCCCGCCTCCTCCACGGTCACGGTTTTCCCGCGGCGAACGATGTCGTGACCGTACCGTCCGGCTCGCCCGGGAACGGCCGCGCGCCGCTCAGGTAGGGCTCGCGGTCCGCCTTGTTCTCCAGGAACCGTTCGAAGAACGCCGTCACACGGTTGGCGGTCAGCAGCCGCTGCTCGCCTTCCGCCAGCCGCGGCTGCTCCCGCTGCGGCTGGTCCCGGTCCGCGAACTGGGAGAGGCAGGTGCCGGGCCGCTTGCCCGCTATGGCGTCGTCCCGCGAGGCCACCTGGCCGCTGCTCGGGGACCACTGGCGGTTGTAGAAGTCGTGATTGCCGCCGGTCAGCGTGTACTTGTAGAGGGGCACGTGCCCGGCCTTCCGGTTCTGTTCGAAGAAGGAACCGGTGTTGACCTGGTCGCACGTACCCCACATGACGGCGAACGGGGTACGGGTCACCGGCTCGTTGTCCCAGGTGGCGGTGGGAGCGAGAGCGAACGCGGCCTTGATGTCGATGCCCGCGGGCCAGGCGGAGCGGTGGTCGTCGGCGATCTCCTGCATGACCCCGCCGCCGCCCATCGAGTGGCCGAGGAGACCGACGCGGCCCATGTCGAGCCGGCCGCGGAAGCCCGCCGTGACCGGAGCACCGGTCTTCGCCGAGGTGAGGGCCCCGGCGAGAGGGCCGTCGCCGGAGCGGGCGAGACGCTGCCAGAGCCGCAGATGCTCCTCGATCAGGGCGGCGCGCGCCTGGTAGACGGTATCGGCTTGCCCGGAGGCCGTGGCGTTGATGCCGTTGGCGCCGACCGAGACGACCACGAAGCCCTTGGCGGCGAGGGCGCGGCCGAGGTAGTCGTAGCCCCGGCTGCTCGGTATCTGCTTCGTGTGCGGGGCGCAGGGCCAGGCCCAGAGCTTCTTCGAGGCCTTCTCGATCAGCGCCTCCTGACGTGCCTCTTCAGCCTTGTCGCCACGCTTTCGCGCTGCGTCACGGGCTTTCCCCGCGCGGGCGCTGTCGGCCGCGGCCGAGGCGTCGGCGCAGGTCTCCCACGAGCCGTGCTGCATGAGCACGACGGGGTGCCGGCCGCTGCCGAGATCCGCCGGGTAGTAGACGGTGCCGGCGAGTTCGCCGCTGCCCTTGTAGCCGAGTGCGGCCGGGGGGTGGAACGCCTGGTCACCGAGGTTGTAGCGGGCTTCGAGCACCGTGCCGCCGGCGGGCGGTTTCGAGTCGGCGGCGTACGCGGGCGCGGCGAGCGCGGGTGAGGGCGCGGCGAGTACGGACGGGGCGAGGGTGCACGCCAGGGCTGCGAGGAGCGTGGAGCGCTTGGCACGGCGGAAGGCACTTCGCGAGCCGGTGGGGGAGGGGGAGGGGGTCTGCGCGTTATGCGTCGAGTTCATCAAGTGGCCTGTTCGTCATGTTCGTCAGGGGGAGAGAGACGGGACGGGGACGGTTCCGTCAGCTCAGGTGCTGGGCCTTGTCGTAGAGCGGCTTGGTGAGAGCGACGGTGAACTGCGTTCCGACCAGGTGGCGCGTGCACTTCGAGTCGTTCCGGTCTTCGCACACCGCACCGGTGGAGTCCATCTGGCCCGACTGGGTGTTGACCCCGACCTGGGTGCCGAGGCCCTTATCGGTCGAGAAGCCGCTGAAGCGCGGGCCTCCGCTGGAGCCGCCGCCCATGACGCACGGCACGCCCCACTGGCCCGCGGGCTCGGGTGCGTCCTTGACGCCCGGGTACTCCCGCGGGGTCCCCTGGCAGAAGGCCAGCTCCCTGCCGGTGTACTCGGGCAGGCCCTCGCGGGCATCGTCCGAGGCCGCGCGGGGGTAGCCGAACTGGTAGGCCGTACGGTTCCCGGGCGCGTCGAAGGCGATGCCCTGGGCCGCGCCCGCCGCCTCTTCGACGGTCTTCCCGTTCTCGTTCCGGCCGACCACGGCGAACCCCTGATCGTGGGCGTCGTAGGTACGGGAGTCGATCTGGTTGTTCTCCAGCCAGATGGAGTTGACCACGGCCTGGCGGACCACGAAGCCGCCCAGCGGGGCCTGCCCGTCCCGGAAGCCGGGGACGAACATGAGGTTGGCCTGCCACTCGTCGTTGTCGCCGAGCAGATCAGTGCTGTTCAGGCAGTGGGCGGCCGTCGCGAGCGTGCTGTGGTTCGCGCTCTTCACCAGGGTCGCCGTGCAACTCGCGTCCTCTCCGTGCTCGGTGAAGAAGAGCCGGCCCACCGTGGTGGTCACGGCGCCGTCGCCTTTCCAGCGCGCTCCGTCCGCCGCGTCGCGAGGCGGGTTCTTCGAAAGCGGGGTGGACAGGGCGGCGATGCGCTTCGGTGTCCAGTACGTACGTACGCGCTGCTCGTCCTTGGCCGTGGGCGCTGCTTGGTGGACCGTCACCTTCCCCTTGGCCGGGGAGGCCGCGTCGGAGTCGGCGGCGGTCGCGGCGTCTGCCGCCGGGGCCGCCTGGGCCGCGGGTACGAGGAATCCGGCGAGCGCGATGACGGCGGCCATCCCGGTCGCGGCACGGCGTGCGCGTGTGCGCGAGGTGGATGTGGTGCGTGTGGCTGCTGCTGCTGCGCCGGTGCCGGCGTTCGTATCGCGCATGACTCTCCCATGGACGGCTGGCGGTCGCTGTCGGGACGACAGGCCGGGCGGGTGCTCGCGGCGGCCTCGGGTGTCGTCCCCTCGCTGTGAATGACGTGCGGGCCGTCCCGAGGTTGCGGCTGCCCCACGAGCGATCTGTTCGTCCCGTACGGCCCACCGTGCTCAGACGTGGAAAGGCCGCCCGAATTGCTTCGGGCGGCCTCCGTGCGGGTCGCGTAGCCCGTCATAACATGCGGAGCTTGGTCACCGAGCTGGCCAGATCATGCGGAGCTTGGTCACCGAGCTGGTCAGAACATGGGGATCCTGTTCACCGAGCTGGTCAGATCATGCGGAGCCTGTTCACCGGGAGGCAGGGGCCCCCGCGGTCGGCAGATAGCGCGGTGCGCGCCAGGCGTCCAGCCGGTGTTCCACCGCGGCCCCCAGCGCCAGGAGCTTGTCGTCCTGGTGATCGCCGGCCATCAGGAGTACGCCGACGGGAAGCTCGTTCACGGACCCGGCGGGCACCGACAGCGACGGGTACCCGGCCACGGCCGCGGGGGTCGAGGAGGGGATGACGTCGTTGTCGCCCCGTGCGCAGTCGGTCGTCCAGGCGGGCGGATTCGTCGGCGAGGCGATGGCGTCGAGACGGTGGGCGGTCATGGTCTCGTCGATGGAACGCTTGGCGAGGTCCGTCAGCTCGGCTCGCATGGCCCGGTACTTCGGGTCGGTGGTCGGCGGCGCGGCGAGGGATTGCTCGAACAGTTCCTGGCCGGCGAAGCAGGTCTGTTCCGCCGGGTGCGACCGGTTGAACTCGATCAGCTCGGCGAGGTTCCGCGGCCCCTTGCGGGTGGCCAGATAGGCGTCGATGTCCCGGTGGAACTCGCTGAGCAGCGCCGGGAACTCGATTTCGCCGATTCGCTTCTGGTACGGGGGCGTCACCTCGACGACCTCGGCTCCGGCACTCCGCAGCTTCCGGGCCGTACGTGTCATGACGGCGTCCACTTCCGCCCCGAGCTGGGGCAGTCGCCACAGGCCGATCCGTTTGCCGCGCAGCGCGCCGGGGCGGGTGAACGCGCCCGAAAGCGCTCCGGAGTGTGCGGCGGTGCTGTCGCCGCTGAGCACGGCGAAGGTGAGCGCGGCGTCGGTGACGTTACGGGCCATGGGTCCCGCGGTGTCCTGTTCCGCGGAGATCGGCACCACGCCGTCCCGGCTGACCGGGCCGAGGCTGGGCTTGTGCCCGACCACCCCGTTCATCCCGGCCGGGCACACGATGGAGCCGTCGGTCTCGGTGCCGATCGCGACCTGTGACAGCGAGGCGGCGAGCGCGGCGGCGGAACCGGCGGACGACCCGCACGGGTTCCGGTCCAGTACGTAGGGGTTCTTGGTCTGCCCGCCGACCGCCGACCATCCTGACGTCGGCTTCGCGGCCCGGAAGTTCGCCCACTCGGACAGATTGGTCTTGCCGAGAATCACCGCCCCCGCGTCGCGCAGCCGGGTCACCAGGGCGGCATCGGTGTCCGGCGGGCTTTCGGCCAGTGCCAGCGAACCGGCCGTCGTCGGCAGTCCGCGGGTGTTCACGTTGTCCTTGAGCAGGACGGGAATCCCGTCGAGCGGGCCGAGGGTACGGCCGTGCCGGTGCCTGGCGTCGCTGGCGGCCGCTTGGCGCAGAGCCGTCGGGTCGGTGCGCAGCACCGCGTGGATGGTGGGATCGACGGTTTTGATCCGCCGCAGATAGGCGTTGGTCAGCGCCGACGGGGTCAGCTCGCCGTCCGCCATCCGCGCCTGCAACTCCGGGATCGTCACCGTGTCGAGGTCGACTCCCAGCCCCGGGGGCGAACCGGCGGGCGGCGGACTGCCGGCGCCGCCGGTCTCGGCGGCTCCCGCACTCACCCCCGATGCGCCCGCGAGAACGGAGCCCACGACCAGAGTGGCGATCAGCGTGGCAACACTCCTCTTTTTCATGGGAGTCAGCGGACTACACGCCGGAGGTCCGGCGCAAGAGCGGCGGGGGAGGACGGAGAGCCGGGGGAGGTTCAGGGGCGGTGCGGGGCGAGTCGGGCGTCCGCCGAGCGATACATATGCGACACCTCTTGACCGTGATCAGACAACAGGTATGGTACAGACCAATCGGCTAGCGCGGTTCTGAGGTGCCACTTTCAGCCTTCCCGGCGAGTGAGGTGTGGTACCGCCCCCGCGTGAAGGAGTTGGCATGAACTCGAAACGAAGGTTGGCTGCCTGGATCGGCGCGGGCGTCGCCCCGCTCCTCGTGGTGACATTGCCGGTCGGCCCGGCGAGCGCGCACGGCTACGTGTCCTCGCCCCCGAGCCGGCAGGCCCAGTGTGCGGCGGGCACCGTGCAGTGCGGACCCATCAAATGGGAACCGCAGAGCGTCGAGGGGCCGAAGGGGCTGAAGAGCTGCAGCGGCGGCAACTCGCAGTTCGCCGAGCTCGACAATGACAGCAAGGGCTGGAAGGTCACGCCCGTGGGCAGCACCACGGCCTTCAAGTGGAAGCTGACCGCCCGTCACGCGACCAGCACCTGGCAGTACTACGCGGGCGGCCGCAAGATAGCGGAGATCAACGACGGCGGGCAGCGGCCGGGCGAGACGGTCACCCACCAAGTCAGCTTCGGCGGTCTGAAGGGCAAGCAGAAGGTGCTCGCGGTCTGGAACGTCGCCGACACGCCCAACGCCTTCTACGCCTGCATCGACGTCAACGTCGGAGGTTAGTGCCCCTCTCGGCACTGGTCGAGCAGGGTCGCAACGCTGTCGCGCCGGGACGCGACAGCTGCCGTCACAGCAGCCGGCGGCAGCCGCCACGAGCGGCAGCGCGTCCGCCGCGGGTACGTACGCACCGCACCTCCGGGCCTCGCTTCCCCCACCGAGAGCGAACCACCGGTGAGGCCCGCGGACCGCGCGGCTGACGTTCCGCGCGCATGACAGCCGTTCCCTGAGCGCCGCTCCCCGGGGCCAGCCCCCGAGGGGCGGCACTCTGCGACGTCAGGCCAGGCCCTGCGCGCCGAAAAGACGAGGCGTTCGAACGCGTATGCGCCTATGCTCCGGCGAATGGAGATCCGCACCGCATCCGACAGCGACTGGCCCAGCATCTACCGGTTCTATTCGGTGATCATGTGCCAGGGCACGACATACGCGTATCCCGAGGGACAGACCCTTGAGGAAGCGCGGTCGTGGTGGATGGAAGAGCCGCCAGGGCGCACGGTGGTCGCTGTGGAAGAGGGCGAGATCGTGGGTTCGGCCAAGATGGGGCCCAACCGGCCCGGACGCGGCTCCCACGTCGGCACGGCCTCGTTCCTGGTCGACCCGGCGCGGCACGGCAGGGGCATCGGGCGCGCGCTCGGCGAGCACGTCATCGACTGGAGCCGAGCGGAGGGCTTCCGGGGAATCCAGTTCAACGCGGTCGTCGAGACCAACAGCTCGGCGGTGCGCCTGTGGAAGTCGCTGGGCTTCGAGGTGATCGGGACCGTACCGGAGACTTTCGACCACCCGGAACACGGCCTGGTCGGGCTGCATGTGATGCACCTCCCGCTCTGAAGCGAGGGCCGGAGAGCGGGCGGCGGTGCGTACTCGGCCGCCCGGCGTGATGATGCCGCGGTCATCGCGGCCACCGCACATGGACCGGAACGGCCGGTTCAGACGGGGATCTTCGCCCAGACGGATTTTCCGGCGTCATCGGGGAGCCGGCGCCACCCCCAGGCGTCGCTGAGGGCCCGTACGATCGCGAGGCCCCAGCCGTTCTCGAAGGCCCAGGTGCTCTCGAACCCCCAGGTACTCTCGGCGTCCCAGTCGCGCTCGGCGTGGCCGGCGTAATTGTCGTGGCTGTAGTGGCCGTCGTGGCGCGGCCCGGGGGAGAAGCGGGGGTCGGGGTCCGTCGCGGTGCACAGCACGGTGTGGCGGGTGTGGACCAGGGCGAGCCATCCGCAGCCGGCCGCGTGCTCGCCGTGCAGCGCGTGGCCCAGTGCGTTCGCGGTGAGTTCGCAGGCCACGAGGGTGACGTCGTCGAGGGCGGCGGTCAGTTCCCAGCGGGTGAGCGTATGGCGGACGAAGGCGCGTACGGGGCTCAGGGACCGGTCGCCGGCTGTGAAGCGGCGTGCGGCGAAGCGCGGCATGCCCAGGCCCATCGCGAGGCCCCAGTCGAGCGGTGCGGGCCGCGGAGGATAGGGGATGTCGTCGGTCACGGTGGCTGATGTGTTCCGCTCTGTCGGTGCGGCGGACGGTGGATTCGCCAGCTGCGCTGAAATCGGCCAAGTGTTCCTCGAATACCGCCCGTTCAAGGGGCGCGATCGGAGCGCGGAGTGGCTAGCATTCTCACGTGACGCCCATCATGCAATTGCATATGGGATTCCTGCCCCCTGGGGGAGGGGTCTCGGCAGTGGTGCACGTGCGGGGCGTGATGTGCGTGAAGTCCCGTGAAAGTAGGGGCTGTTGAGGCGCACGCGCAGAGTGAACGCGCAGAGTGGACGCGGAGAGTTGAGACGAACGCGGAAGGAAGAGGTCGCAGCATGGAGTTCGAAAACGGTATGCCCGCCGACATGATTCCCGGCGCTGTGTGGATCAAGAGTTCCGCGAGCACCGGCGGTGGAAATTGCGTCGAAGTCACCGGCCTTCCTGGTGGTGCGGTGGCGCTGCGCAACTCCCGTTACCCGCAGGGCCCCGCGCTGGTATATACGCGCGAGGAGATCGCGGCGTTCATCGCCGGGGTCAAGGGGGCGGAGTTCGACCACCTGGGCCGCTGACCGGAGTCCGGTCCACGGCCACGGCTTGATGTGGCGGACATACGTGCCTCAGCCTGGAAAAATGGTTTCTGGTCGGTCGGGTGTCGGCGGGAGGGCGTATGTCCGTTGTCCGTAAGTACCAGGACGCCCCGGCGGCGTCCGTGCACGCCCTGCCCGGTTCCAAGCGGGAGGCGGCCCCCCGGCTGCTGGGCGAGGAACTGCGGCAGATGCGCCTCGGGCTGGGGCTGACGCTCAGGGAGGTCGCCCCGGTCATCCGCGCGTCGGTGTCCAAGTTGAGCCGGCTGGAGCGCGGGGAGAGCCCGCCCAGGGAGCGGGACGTCAAGGATCTGGCGCGCCACTACGGGGCCGGCCCCGAGAAGATGCAGGAGCTCGACTCCCTGCTCCGGCTGATGCACGACGACGCGTGGTGGCAGCAGTACGCCGATGTGACGCCGTCCTTCCTCAGGCGGCTGATCGGTCTGGAGGGCGCCGCCCGCAAGATCTACACCTACGAGAACCACGTGGTGCCGGGCCTCTTGCAGACCCGCGACTACGCCCGGGTCCTCGTCGAGGCCGCCATGCCCTCGGCGGACCCCGAGGTCGTCGAACGCCGGGTGGAGCTCAAGATGGGCCGCAAGGCCCTGCTGCGCCAGGAGCATCGGCCGCAGGTGATCGCGCTGCTGGACGAGGGCATCCTGTTGCGTCCGGTGGGAGGCGCGCGGGTGATGTGGGAGCAGCTGACGTACCTCAGAGAGATCGCGGAGGAGCACCTGACGGGGGAGCAGAACGTCAACATCCGTATCGTCGGCTTCGCCAGGGGCGCCAGCGTCTCGCCCCCGACTCCGATCACCCACCTGCTCTTCGGGGACGGCGGCCCGGCCGAACTCGTCTACATCGAGCAGGTCGACAGCGCGAACTACGTGACCAAGCCGCTGGAAGTGGACCGCTACCGCCACGTTCTGGCCGAAGTCAGCGGTGTCGCCGCCACCCGGCGGCAGAGCCTGGAACTGCTGGACAGGGCGATCGAGCGATACCGCGCGGCGTCGGCCGACGGATAGCGGACCGCCCCGCGCGAGCCGGGCGACGTCTTACACAGCAGGCGGGCGACGGCTACAGGCGGGCGACGCCGCCCCACTCCACCCAGTCGAGCGCCCGTTTCTCGGAGGGCGGGGGCGGGGCGTCGGGCCGCCAGTCGATGACATCGACCAGACCGGGCTCCAGCACCTCCATGTCGCCGAAGTAGGCCGCTACCTCGCGCTGTTCACGCACCCGTCCCCAAGTGCCGCCGGTGGCGATCTCCATCAGACGGGTGACGCCGTCGCGCACCGCCACATCGTCGCTGACGAGCTGGCAGATGACCATGTAGCTGCCTTCGGGCAGGCGCCCGGCCACGCGTCGGATCAGGGCGGCGGGGTCGCCGTCGTCGTCGGAGTCGCGGAGGCAGTGCAGGACGGAGACGAACAGCGCCGCCATCGGCTCCTTGAAGTCGATGAGCCTTCTGACGGGCTCGCTGTCGAAGATGGCCGCGGTATCGCGCATGTCCTCGTTGAGGATGGCCGTCTGATCGTTCTCCTCCAGCGTCGTCCGGCCGTGGGCCAGCACGATGGGGTCGTTGTCGACGTAGACCACGCGGCACAGGGGATCGCTGCGCTGGGCGATCTGGTGGACGTTGTCCTGTGTCGGCAGGCCGGAGCCGTGGTCGAGGAACTGGCGGATGCCGTAGTCCTCCACCAGGACGCGCACGACCCGCTGGAGGAACGCGCGGTTGTTGCGGGCCAGGACCTGGGTGCTGGGCGCGATCTTCAGCAGATCCTGGCACGCGTCCCGGTCGGAGGTGTAGTTCTCGATCCCGCCCAGCAGCCAGTCGTACATACGGGCCACGCTGGGGGTGTGTACATCGATGGTGTGAGAAATGCGTTTCTCCCCGTGGTTCATCGCTCATCCGCCCCCCGACGCCTCGACGGCCGGTGCATTAATCGTCGGAACTGGCCATGCTAGACAGCAGGTTGGGACGAGACCAGCCCCCGAACGAGGGACCGCGGCGGGGGACGGAACACCGGCTCGGCAGGGGAGAGAAAATATCCGCTCGCGCGTCACTTGCGCTCGCCGCGCGCCCTTGCGGTCGCCACGAACTCCTCGCGGGCGAGTACGAATCTCCCGCCGCCGCTACGAGCCTCTCCCGGGCACGGCGCACCGGCGGCGTCGCCGCGGTCAGACGTACGTACCGGTGGCCGGCGCTGCCCGTTCGGCGACCCGCAGCAGGGCGTAGAGCAGGGAAGGGTCGATGCCCATCAGCCCCGCCGCCGTCTCGGCGGACAGCCCGAGGTGGCGGCGGAGCAGCACCACGTCCGCCTGGCGGCCCTCCAGCCGGCGGTAGATCTCGCACAACGCGGACCGCCGGCGGCAGTCGGTGTGTATGACGACCGTACGGCCCAGTACCCGCCAGGCCAGCGCGGCCGGACAAGCGCTGCGCAGAACGTCGGGCCAGGTCGCGGCCAATTGGGCGAAGGCGGCTTCGACCGCCTGGGCCGCGGCGGCCTCATCGCCCGTACGCAGGCAGGCGTAGTGGAGGTAGTAATCGTGGTGGAGTTCGTGGAACGCGGCGTAGTCCACCGGTGAGGCGGAGGGCGGCCGGGCCATGGTCGTGTCCTTCCGGTGGCGGCCGAGGCACGGTCCGACAGGCTCTGGGGGGCACACGATTCGACAGGCTCTAGGGATCACACGAAGGGGGCGTCTCGCCGGAATCGTCGGGGTGCGGCACGCCCTGTGCGGGGAACTCCAGGGAGGCGACGAGCGCGGCGTAGTGGACGTCCTCCCACAGGGGGCGGATGCCGGAAGGGGGCGCGCCCAGCCGGGACACCAGGCGGGCGACGACCGGCCAGTCGGGGATGTGGTCGCCGGCGAGCACGTCGCGGGCCAGGTCGGGCGTCAGGTCCGTGCCCGCGCACAGCTCCTCGACGGCCGGGCAGGCCGCCGCGAGGAAGAGGCCCCGCAGCGCCGTGTGCAGCGCAGCGGCCGCGGCCGTGACCGACTGCCGCGACAGGCGGCGGACGCCTTGGGCGCTCTCCCATAAGATCCGCAGCTCGGGCGCCTTCCCGCCGAGGATCGTCACCAGCATGTGGACCACCGGCCACGCCGGGACCCGTTCGCCGGTGAGGATCCGCGAGACGTACGACGGCGACAGGTCCGCTTGCCGCGCGGCCTCCGTGACCGACACCCCCGAGAGGCGCTGGAGATGGGACAGGGCCGCCCCCAGCGCTCGCGTCGGCAGGACCGGTACGGGCGCTCCGGCGTCCGGGCCGCCGGCCTGGCCCCGGTCGGGCGGCGCCGGCCGCCGGTGCGCGCGCGGCGGCGAAGGCTCGCGCTCGTGGGCCCGCCGTGCCAGCAGGCGGCGCACCTTCGCCTCTCCCCACCGGGCGCGCGCGGTCTGCGCACTCACCCCGGCGGCCGCCGCGATGTCCTCCCAGGCGCTGCCGCCGCCCCGGGCGTCGTGGACCGCCGCCGCCCGGTAGCAGGCCAGCTCGTCCTCCAACTGGTCGGACATCCTCAGCAGTACCCGCAGTGATGCTCGCGGCCCGCTCTCGGCGCAGGCCAGCCGCGTCGCGAGCAGTTGCAGGTCCTCGGCGATCCCCTGCCCCCACAGCCGCGCCGGGGACGGAACCAGGACGCGGTGCCCGTCGCGCACACGCTGCGCGCGACGGCGACAAGGCGCGTCGCAGTACTCCTTGCGGCGGCCGGGGCCCGCGCGCTGCGGGAAGCGGGTTCCGCAGAATGCGCATCGCGCGTACTGGGGTACGGAAACCATGGCGAAACTCCTCATCCAGTTGCTCTCACGGCGTTGAGGGGAGTGAAACCCCGACGGTGACGAAGGCCGGGCGGGGCACGGCGGGTGCGCGGGTGCGCCGGAAGCGGCGGCCTCGGTGTGCCGACGCGGTCCGGTCAGCCGCGGCCGGCCCGACCTCGGAAACACGTGGTGGCGAGCGGCGTCACGGCGGCCACGGCACCGCCGGGAATCCGGCCGCGCGCGGCGGGGCCGTGCGGTGTGCCGTCGCCGGCAGAGCGGCGAGCGGGGTGACGAGCGGGCCCGGACGGACCTTGATACCCCAGACACAGGCCGTCGGAATTCTTGAAGCCGGTAATCACGGGGTGCTAATTTCGCTGGAAGCCGAGGAGATCTGAACGCCGCCTCGGCTGTTTCGATTGGACATTTCCATTCCTCTGTTCTGATCGAACGGCCCCGGGTTGCCGCCCGGGGCCACCTGTGTATGCGCCACAGGAATGTACGTCGCAGACAATGCAGAAGGTAGCGCCCAAGGCGGCCCATTCGCTACCTCAATCCCTCGACCTGCAAACGCAGAGGCCCGTGCAAATCGGGGTCGGGGCTGTTGTGGACCGAATAATATAGCCGGAGCGACGAGCATCTGAACGCGTAATGGGAAGAGAAGGCAGAAGAGGCTGCGCGGCGGTCGTATTGTGCCGGGGAATGAACAAGGGTGGTCACTTTCATTCCTTGCAGGGCAGGTGGATGGGGTCGGCGCGGTCGGCCATATGTTCTGGTTTTCAGTCATGCGAGATGGAGAAGCGGCAAGCGGATTGTCGTCCTCCGGCTGCGTGCACGTGCAGATGCAACAAATAGCGAATTGCGTAAGTGAATTTACTGGGGTGGAATGTCGGTGCCGGCCCTGGTGCCCAGGCAGCAGCTCATGGAGTCGCCAGAGGTCGAGCGCCCTCCGGGCCTCCCCGGCCTCCGGGCCATCTCGCTCGGCGTGCGGTACACACAGGCCACCTCGAACGCACAGGACGCGCTGAAGCGCCGCATGCACACGCAAGCTCTCGAAACCCCAGCGTCGTTGGAGCACAGGGCAGTTGAGGCCTTGCCGCGCGCTGGAGGCGCGTGGCGCACAGCTCCGACGCGGTGTCCGGCCGCGAGTGAGCGCTGCGCCGACCGGGCTGTGCTGGCGCGCGTACGGAGTGAGCTGGGTCGGATGAGGCGGCTGTTCCCATGAACAGTCAGGCGCGAACGGAGCTGTCCCGGCTCATGGCCGAACAGGGCTGGTTCAAGCGCGGACCACGCACTGAACCTGTGAGCTTCGCCCTGCCTGGGCCGCCTCCAGCGGTCGGGCAGGGCCCTTCGGCTATCAGCTCCACGCGCTGCTGGGCATGGCCCTGTTCGCCCTGCGGCCCTTCAGCGGCCTGGCCCACGCCTGCACCGCGCCCCTCGGCTACGTGATCCGGCCCCGCATCGTCTACCGCTCCCGAGGCCGCGGCTCCTGCCGCTCCGCTGCCGCGACCGGTGCGTCTGGCGCGCCGCCTCGGGGCTGCACGGACCGGCGGGCCGCCAGGGTTCGCCACAACGGCGGCTGACGCAGCGTCAGCCAAGGAAACGGAGCCGCGTTCAGGCCGCAGGCGATCCGCGGCCGGGGGCCTGCGGGCAGAGGAAGAACAGCTCCGGGTCGCCCTCGTCCAGGCCGTGGAGCAGACCGGCCGGACTCCACCCGGCACGCCGCAGCAGCCGCTGCATCGGCTGGTTGGACACGTTCGTCGAGGTGAACAGCTTCGGGGTGGCGCGGGACTCCGCGGCGTCGGACAGCAGCCGCGCGCCCACGCCCCGCCCGCGCGCGGTGGACGACACCATCAGCATCGTGACGAAGCCCTGCTCGAAGAAGGTGTACTCCACCACGCAGTAGCCCAGGGGCCCGGACGCGTCCTCGGCCATGGTCACCAGCCCCTGCCGGCACCACCGCCGGATGCTCGCGCCCCGCTCGGCGTCACCCCGCGCCGCGACCGAGTCGATCCGGACCAGCGCCTCCGCGTCCGACTCGCTCGCGCGGCGCACGCCGCACTCCCCATGACCTATGGCATTCATGAGGCCCATGGTGTCAGCCCGCGCCGGCCCGGTCGTCCTGCGGCGGCCTCGTCGTCCCGCGCCGGCCCGGTCGTCCTGCGGCGGCCCGGTTGTCGCGGGGGCCGGATCATCGCGGGGCCGAATCGTCTCGGCGGCCGGATTCACAGCGTCACACCGGCGAGGAACGCGTCGCGGCCGGGGCAGGTGGTCCGGGGGAGGTACAGCGCGTGGAGGGGCGCGAAGACCGAGGGTTCGAGGGCGAGGACCTGCGCCTTGCCGCCCGCCGCGGGGCCCGGTGAGGCGGTGACGAAGGCGACGCGGTCGGTGCCGATGACGGCGGTGACCGGGGGAGTGCCTTGGCGATCGGTGCGCTCGGCGCGGGGTTCGAAGCCCGCGTGGCGGCAGTGGGCGATCAGCAGATCGGTGTAGTCGGAGCGGCCGGGCGTCCCCCAGACCATGAAGGACTCGTCGGCGAGTTCCGGCAGCGACACGGTGGACTTGGCGGCGAGGCGGTGGTCCTGGGCGACGGCGATGTGCAGGCGCTGCCGGCCCAGCGTGGTGCGGGTCAGGCCGTGGGCCGGCGCGCCCCCTCGGCACAGCCCGATGTCGAGGTCTCCGGCGAGGAGGGCGGCGGTCAGTTCGGCGGGGTAGCGCTGGTGGACCTCGGGGACGATGCCGGGGTTGGCCTCGGTCACCGGAGAGAGCAGCGAGACGAGTTCGTCGCCGGTGACGGCGGGGGTGTGGCCGATGCGCAGCGTCTCCCGCTCGCCGCGCCCGACGCGCCGGGCACGCCGCAGGGCGGCGCGGGCCATGCCGCCGAGGACGCGGGCGTCCTCGATCAGAGCCGCTCCGGCGGGCAGCACGGTGACGCCGGAGCTGCCCCGTTCCAGCAGGGCCACGCCGACCTCGCGTTCGAGGACCCGGATGGAGGCGGACAGCGCCTGCTGGGACAGGTGCAGGCGGGCGGCGGCGCGAGTGAGGCTGCCTTCCTCGGCGATGGCGACCAGGTGTTCGAGTTTGTTCAGGTCCAGTCGCACGTCGGTGTTCCTCGGCTCGGTCTCTACGGTGGCGGGCGGGGACAGCGCGGGGCGGGACGGGGCAGGGCGGAGCGGGCGCGGCCGCGCGTTCGGGAGGTGACGAGCCGCCGCCGACGGGCCGACCGTACCCGGATCGTCCGTACGGTCGCCCCGTCGCCCCGTCGCCCCGTCGCCCCGTCGCCCCGTCGCCCCGTCGGACTGCCGGCCCCTCGGCAGGGCGCGGGGTCAGCGGGTGGTGTAGCCGCCGTTGGGGAACAGCGTCTGTCCCGTGAACCACCAGCCCTCGGTGGCCAGGAACGTGATGACCGGGACGATGTCCTCGATGTGGGTGAGCTGGTCGCCCATCGCCTGCGACCTGTGAAAGTCGGCCCGCTCCGGGGTCTCCTGCGGGTAGAAGAACGGCGTGTCCATCGGGCCGGGCGCGACGGTGTTCACCGAGATGTACCGGTCGGCGAACTCCTTGGCCGCCGCCCGGGTGAAGTGCTCCAGGGGCGCCTTGCCGCCGGCGTACGTCGAGTAGCCGTCCGTGAAGGCGGCCAGCAGCGAGGTGCCGAGGCTGATGATCTTTCCGTGGTCGTTCAGCCGCCGCCCGGCCTCCTGGATGAAGAAATATCCCGCCTTGGCATTGATGCCGAACATGCGGTCGTACTCTTCCTCGGTGGTCTCCAGGATCGGCTTGCGCAGCACCATGCCGGTGGTGTTCACCGCGATGTCGGCGCCGCCGTACGTGTCCACCGCCGTGTCGAAGAGCCGCCGTACGTCCGCGACCTTCGTCAGGTCCCCCTGGACGGCCACGGCCTGGCCCCCGGCCTCCTGAATCGCCTTCACCGTCTCCTGGGCCTCGCTCTCGGAGCTGTGGTGATGCACGACCACCTTCGCCCCCGACTCCGCGAACGTCCTGCTGAGCAGCCCGCCGAGGTTCTTCGCGCCTCCGCCGATGACGGCGACCTTGTCCCGCAGCGTGTTCTCGGCCATGTTCCGCACTCCTTCACGTCTGTGTCGGTGATCGGGATGGTGGTCGTCTTGACCACGCTCCACGGACGAGGCTAGGTGGATGTTTCGGTCATTTGGTAACAGAAGTTTCGAGTCGCCCCACAAATCTCGTCGATACCCCCGGACGCGCGGCGGCAGCCTGCCCTTCGCGTGCCCGACGTGTCCGACGCGCTCGACGCGCCGGGCGGGCAGCGCCGCGCCGCCGGTCGGCGGGAGTCCGCTTTCGGCGCGTACGTACATGATCTTGGTGGGAAGGAGGCGAGGTGCGCGCGGAGCGAACACGAAAACGCTCGTCGTGCGCGGTCGAACAGGAGTAGAACGGAAGCCGCCACTACCGACGCCAGGAGCCCGCATGCCCAAAGTGAATGCCACCGTGCCGACCGAGGACGGCGTCTGCGCCGTGACGCTGCACACCCCGGCGGAGCAAGGGAGTTGGCCGGCGGTGATTCTCTACCCCGACGCCGTCGGCGTCCGGGACACCTTCGCCGCCATGGCGGATCGACTCGCGGGGCTCGGCTACGCCGTGCTCCTGCCGGACGTCTACTACCGCGCCGGCGGGTTCGCCCCCTTCGACATCGCCACGGTGTTCGGCGACGCCGCCGAGAGGGAGCGGCTCTTCTCCCTGATGCAGAGTCTGACCGCGGAGCGGATCGTCCGCGACGCCAACGCGTTCCTGGAGTTCCTCGCGGGCCGCTCGGAGGTGTCCGGAGACCGGGTGGGCACCACGGGGTACTGCATGGGAGGCCGGATCTCGCTGATCGTGGCCGGGAGCCGCCCGGACCGCGTCGCGGCCGCCGCGTCGTTCCACGGCGGGCACCTCGCCCTCGCCGACGCACCCGACAGCCCGCATCTGCTGGCCGACCGGTTCACCGCGAACGTCCTCGTGGCGGGGGCCGAGAACGACGACAGCTTCTCCCCCGAACAGCAGGAGCGGCTGGAGCAGGCATTCACCGCCGCCGGCGTGAAGCACCGCATCGAGATCTACCCGGCCGGGCACGGCTTCGCGGTGCCGGATAACCCGACCTACGACGCCGCCGCATCCGAGCGCCACTGGAAGGCCCTGGCCGACCTGTACGCCGAGAGCCTCGGCGGCTGACCCCTGCCCGTTCCGCCTCACCCGTCCCGCACTCCCCGCACGTACCGGTCGGCGTACGAACGTCGGTCCGGCTGCCCGCGGGAGTGCGGGCAGGTGGGTGCGAGGACGGTTGCCCCCGGCCCGGGGCGCGGTCCGCACCGCAAGTGCTCGGCCGTGATCGCCCGAGCGGAGGCCCTTGACGCACACACGGCCTCCGCCGCCCCGGACTCGCGCTCCGCCGGCGACCGGCGCCCGGTCAGTCGACGGGCTTCTCCCAGACCGATACGTGCCGGTGGCTCTCGCTGGTGAAGGGCTCCCGCGCCCACCCGTCCCACCGCTCGCGCAGCCGCAGTCCGGCGAGCTGAGCCATCAGGTCGAGCTCCGACGGCCACACGTACCGGAAAGGGATGGACCGGTACTGACCGTGGCCGTCGACGACCTCGACGTAGTTCGAACTCATCGCCTGGGTGGCGACGTCGTACACGTCGAACGCCCACCGTGTCGGGCTCACATGGAACGGCACGGCGTTCTGCCCGGCCGGCAGCTTGCGCAGCGCGGGGACCCCGACCTCGATGACGAAGCGGCCACCGGGCTCCAAGTGATCCGCCGCATTGCGGAAACAGGCTACCTGGGCCGCCTGCGTCGTCAGATTCATGATCGTGTTGTAGAGCAGATACACGAGGGAGAACGTCCCGTCCACCCTGGTTGTCGCGAAGTCGCCGATGGTGACGCCGACGGCGTCACCGCCCGGCTTGGCCCGCAGCCGGGCGACCATCGCCCGCGACATGTCGATGCCGTGCACCGCGACCCCGCGCTCCGCCAGCGGCAACGCGATCCGCCCCGTCCCGACCCCCAGCTCAAGGGCCCTGCCTCCGCCGGTCAGCTCCTCCAGTACCTCGACCGTCCTGCCCACAACGCCCGGCTCGAACATGTCCCCTGACGACTCGTCATATTTCGCCGCGACGCGTTCGCCGAAGTAACCGTCCTCGTCCTCCATGTCATCCATCGGCAGACCGTAGTGCTGTGGCTTTCCGCGCCGCACCGCATTTTCGGGCGGGAGGAAACGCGAGTGACGGCCGCGGATATCCTGCGCGGCGTGATCAACTCATCCACGAACATCGCCGATCCCGCCCCCGGCGCGGGGGACGACGCCGAGGTGGCGATAGCCGCGGTACGGGCCGGGGCGGACGTAGTGCGCGCCATGTACGGCCGGCGGCTCGCCCGTACCGACAAGGGCGCCGGTGACTTCGCCACCGCCGCCGACATCGAGGCCGAGAAGGCGATCCTCGACGTCATCCGAGCCGCGCGCCCCGATGATGCCGTGCTGGGCGAGGAAGGCGGGCAGCGGGGCGACGCGAAGGCCGCACGGCAGTGGCTGGTGGACCCCCTGTGCGGCACGCTCAACTACGCCGTCGGCACCATGCTCGTAGCCGTCAACGCGGCGCTGCGCGGCGGCGCGGCCGCGATAGCCGACCCATTCAGCGGCGAGATCTTCTACACGGACGGCGAGACCGCCCGGTCACGAAACGGCGGCGCCGACCTCCCGCTGGCCCCCACCCCCGCGACCCGGCTCGTAGACGTCAACCTGGACCCGCCCTTCCCCAACGCACCCGGCTTCCGAGCCGCGAACTTGCTGGCCGACCCCCGCTTCGCGGCACGGTTCCGCCCCCGCGTCGTATCCACGACCCTGGCCCTGGCCTGGGTCGCCGCCGGCAAACGCGCCGCCTACGTCACCGACGGCGACGACCTGTCCGGCAGCGTCCACTTCGCCGCCGGCATCGCCCTCTGCCGCGCCGCCGGATGCGTGGTCACCGGAATCGACGGCCGCCCGGCCGAACAGACCGGCCACGGCCTCGTAGCGGCCGCCGATGGCGCGACCCACGAGCTGCTGATGTCGATGATCCGCGGCTGAGGTCACGCGACGGACGGGGCGGAAGCGCTGTACCCGGTGGCCTCGGCGGAGTCGGGGGGCCGTGGAAGGGGGCGTCGGCGGCGTTACGGACGCCAGTAGAGCGCGGGGTCCGGGTGGTCGGTGAAGCCGAGGGCGCGGTAGAGGGGTTCGCCGTCGCGCGAGGCGTACAGGTCCACGCGGGCGACATCGCGCTCGCGGAACCAGTCGAGCAGGCTCCGTACGATCGCGCGGCCGTGGCCGCGTCTTTGGTACGCGGGGTCGGTGACCATGCCGATCACGTGACCGACCCGCCCGTTGGGCGAGTGCGGGCCGGGGAACCACCGGTCGACGGTGCCTATGCCGCAGGCAGCGAGCCCGCTGTCGCCGTCCACGACGAGGATCCGCGTGTCGTCCGCGGCGAGCTGTTCCTTCAGCACCGAGGCGAGGGCGGTCCGCCAATCGTCCCCAACTGTCGGGGGGTTGAAGAAGTCGCCGCCGAGGGTCTCGAACAGCAGCGCCCGCAGCCGTACGAGTTCCGTGATGTCGTCTTCCGCTGCCTGTCGTACGGCTGCCTGCCGCATGCCGGTGTGGTGTCTCATACCGGTCAGGCTGATGTAATTGCCTTATGCACCTCAACCCTTACGGCGCGGATGCCGTGAAGCTGGCCGCGGACCTGGCCAACCGGCCCCCGGCGAGCGCCGAGGAAC
The DNA here is from genome assembly GCF_040654875.1 of Streptomyces sp. NPDC050610. NCBI lineage: Bacteria > Bacillati > Actinomycetota > Actinomycetes > Kitasatosporales > Streptomycetaceae > Streptomyces > Streptomyces sp. NPDC050610. Next base: position 43,681 of record NZ_JBFAIV010000037.1, read on the forward strand.
TCGCCGACCGCTGCCGCGCCGCCGGGCTGACGCTGGAACAGCCGGCCACACCGCAGGATCTGCGAAGCGTCCGGACCGCGCTGGTGGCGTGGGAAGAGGTGGTGGACGCCGACGGCGAGCAGGAGCGCGCCGAACTGGTCAACCGGATGCTGGCCGGGTCCGCCGCCCACCCCAGACTGACCAATCACGACGGGGACGGCTGGCATCTGCACTATCGCGCCGACCGACAGCCGTTCGGCGCCGTCCTGGCGTCGCTGATCGCTGTCGGCACGGCGCTCCATCTGGTGGGCCGCGGCATGCACCGGCTCAAGCGGTGTGCCGTGGTCGAGTGCGCCACGATATTCGCCGGCACCTCCCGTACCGGGCGGCAGCGCTACTGCTCCCAGCCGTGCGCCAACCGCGACGCGGTGCGCCGGCATCGCGCGCGGAAAGGCGGGTCCGATCGCGGTGCCGGTCGCCGGTCCGGTCCTGGACGCCGGATTCCCGGCGGCAACGGCAGCCGCAGCAGTAGCGGCTGAGGGCGGTACGCCCCTGCTGCGGCCGCCGACCGGAGAGGAGGAAAGGTCCCCGTACGAACCGCGTACGGGGACCTTCGTACAGGGACCTTCGTACGGGGACTTCGTACGGCCGTCCGCCGAGCGCCTAGCCCGAGGCCGCCGGCCACTCACGGGGAAACGGCACACGCAGCGAGCACGCCGTGACCGGGGCGTGTTCGGCGGCGGCGTGCACACGGCCGTCGCGCAGGACGACGGCGCCGCTGCGGAGCATCGTCTCCACCAGTTCGGCGGCGAGTTCCTCGGGCGTGCGGCGCAGGAGGCGAGCCGCGTCCGTCAGCCAGGCGCGGGCGTGGAGGTACGGTTCGACCTCGTCGGCCGGTATGCCCTCGCGGATCATCAAGGCGAAGGCGAAGACCCGCCGCGCGCCGTACCAGACCGCCCCGTCCGGGTCGTCCACGAGCCGCCGGCCCCGGCGAAGGGCGGCGGTGAACGTCGCGTCCGGGTCGGCGGGTATGGGTCCGTGCGAGGGGATGATGACGCGCGGGGAGAGATCGGCCATGCGCTTGAGCGAGGCGAGTGCCGTGGATGCCATGTCGGGGCCGTCGAGGGCGAGGTTCACCCAGCCGACGTCGTAGTCCGACAGCGCGTCCCCGACCACGAGCAGCCGTTCGTCCGGCTGCCACAGCGCGAGATGCCCGGGGGTGTGGCCGGGAGTGCGCACGACCTCCCAGTCGGCGTCCCCGAGCCGCAGCACCTGTCCGTCGTCGAGCGGCACGTCGACGGTGTACGGGGCCACCGGCTGGTCGAGGTATTCGGCGGAACAGCAGCCCGGGTCCCGGCGGGAGACCGCCTCGGCTTCCGGGGCTCCGGCCGCGACGGCGGCGCCCCGCGCCTGGAGGAGGGCGTTGCCGCCGACGTGGTCCGAGTGCCAGTGGGTGTTCACGACCAGGTCGATCTTCCCGGCGTGCGCGTGAGCCTGCGCCCAGTCGGCGGTCTCCTCGGCGTGGCCGACGAATCCGCTGTCGACCAGGGCCGGTTGCCGCCCGTGCAGCAGGAGCAGGTTGGCGTCGGGGAACGGCCGCTGCCGCCAGACCGCCCAGGTCGGCAGCGAGGGCGACGAGGGCGGCGACGCCGCAGGGGATGGCGCGGACGGCGACGGGGGCACGGTCGGCCGCCGGCTCATCGCTCGGACCGGTTCACGCGGATCAGCGTCTGCTGCCCGTTGGCGACGAGCTTCCGCTCGCCGGCCTGGACGCCGAACACCTCCAACTGACACACGGTCAGGGTGCGTCCGGACTTCAGGACGGTCCCGACCGCCTCGACGTGATCACCGATGGCGGGGGCCAGCAGGTTGATCTTGTACTCGACCGTCAGCACCTCGGTGTCCTCGGGGAACAGCGTGTACGCGGCGTATCCACCCGCGGTGTCCGCTATGGCGCTGACGGCGCCGCCGTGGACATAGCCGTGCTGCTGGGTGACTTCGGGCCTGCCGGGGAGCTCGATGTGTATGCGGCCGGGTGCGATGTGGGATATGCGGGCGCCGAGATGGCTCATCAGCCCCTGGCGGTCGAAGCTGCCCTGGACGCGCTTCCGCACCTCGGCGCTTGCTTGCGCCCGCTCCTGGGGCCGCGCCTGCTGCGTCTGTTCTTCCACGTGCTCTCCTTCGACGGACATCACGGTCTGTAAAGCCCGTGAACGGGGCGGGCGAGCTCGTCGGCCGGCCGGTCGCGCCACCCGGCGGGAACCCACCGATGACGATCATCATGGCACCGGCGGCACGGGCGACGACGTGCGCTGTCGTGACATCAGGTGAGAAGCCGGGACAGCCGGGCGGCCTGCCGCTCGGCCGTTCCCGGTGGGTTGCGAGGGTGCCGAGGGTCGTCGAAGGACAAGAGGAACAGCCATACGAGCGCCAGCAGCCTGCGGCATTCCGGCAGCCGCGCGCGTTCGGCGGCATTCAGGTCGAACAGATCGAGGAACGCGCCGACATCGAGCGGCGGCCCCGCCCAGCCGGCCACGTGTTCCGAGATCTCCGCCAGTTCGAAGGGCCGGTCGCTGCGGCCGGAGTCCTCGAAGTCGACGATCCGTACGCGCGTACCGTCCCAGAGGTAGTTGGCGAGGTTGCCGTCTCCGGGGCCGAAGACCATGGGGACGTCCGGCCCGCCGGCTCGTTCCATGCCCGAACGGGCCAGCCATTCGAGGCCGCGGTCCATGGCCTCGCCCGCCTCACTGCCGACTCGCGGACGTATTCGCGGCGCCCAGGCGTGGATCTGGGCGATGAGGTGTTGCTGCCGCCCCGGCCGGACGGGGACTTCGGCCAGAACGTCCTCCGGCACAGCCGCGTACAACTCGCCGGCCGCCGCGGACATGGCCCTGAGCTGCCGACCGCTGAGCGGCTCGCCCCGCATCGGCTCACCCGGTACGCGCTCCATCACCACCACCGGCTCCGCCGCCGCGAAGTCCACGTGGCGCGGGGCGGGGGCCAGGCCCGGTGCGTACGCGGCGAGCAGCGTCAGCGCACGCCACTCGCGCTCGCACGCGCCACGGCTGCCGTAGTGGAATTTCTTGACCACGGTGTCGGCTCGCAGCTCGACAGCGTTCCTGCTCCATGGGGCTGACGTCATGGGACGTGATTGTGTCCCGACAGCGGACTCTTCCCAATGGCGGCCGGAACCGGTCAGTCACTTTCCGGCGAGGTGGGTGGCCAGACGGGACAGCAGGCCGACGCAGTCGCGCAGTCGCTCCTGCTCTTCGGGGCTGAACATGTCGTGAATGGCGGTGTTGACGGCGTGGGCGCGCTGGGCGCGTTCGCGCCGCAGGCGGGCGCGGCCGGCGTCGGTGATGTGCAGCAGGAGTTTGCGGCCGTCGCTGGGGTGGGGCTCGGCGCGTACCAGGCCGCCGCTGGTGAGTTCCTTCACGGACTTGGCGGCCGACTGATGCGTCACCCCGCGCCGGTGGGCGAGGTCGGCCGTGGTCAGCGGGCCGCCGCGGTCGAGGAAGCCGAGAGCGGCCGACTCGCCGGGCGGCATGGTGTCCACGCCCCGTACCGCCCGGACCAGCTCCCCGATCGACTGCCGCAACTCCTCGGCCAGCACGTCTTCATCCATGTCCGCATCCTACTCAGGACCTATGCAACTCAGGTGTACAGTTAAGTTGTAGATATTGATATTTCCTGAGCAGAGGGATTTCGATGATGCAGCTCACCAAGTTCGGTCACGCCTGTGTCCGCGTCGAGAAGGACGGCCGCCGCCTGGTGGTGGACCCGGGCGGCCTGACCGAACCGCAGGCGCTGGACGGCGCCGACGCCGTCCTCGTCACGCACGAGCACTTCGACCACTTCTCCGAGGAGACGCTGCGCCGGGCCGCCGAGAACAACCCTGACCTGCGCATCTGGACCAACTCCTCCGTGGCCGGGCGACTCGACGGCCTCGACGCCCGGACCACCGCCGTGGGCGAGGGGGACGCGTTCACGGCAGCGGGCTTCGAGGTGACGGTCCACGGCGCCTGGCACGCGGAAATCCACCCCGACATCCCGCGCGTCGCCAATATCGGCTTCCTCGTCGACGACGCCCTTTTCCACCCCGGGGACGCCTTGACCGTCCCTGAGGCGGACGTCGAGACGTTGCTGCTGCCGGTGCACGCCCCCTGGTCCACGGTCGGCCACCTGATCGACTACGTCCGCGAGGTCGCCCCACGGGACGCTTACGCCATCCACGACGGCGCTCTCAACGACATAGGCACCGCGATGGTCGGCGGTTTCCTGGGCGACGACGGCCCCGGCGCCGGAGCGCGCTACCACCGGCTGCCCCCGGGCGCGACGGCCCGGATCGGCTGAGCGCCGCTTCAACTCGTAACAGGCCGTACCGGGCGGTGGAAGCCGTACGGCTGATGCAGATCATCCGGCTCATGCAGCCCGTACAGCTGGTGCTGCTCGTACGGTCGCCACGGAGCCCGGCCGTGGGGGCCCGCCGGGCGTCAGCCCTCGGGCGATTGCCGGAGCATGGCGAGGGTCAGGACGTCGCCGCCGATGCCCCAGCCGCCGTCGGTCACCTCCTCGACCAGGACCATGGTGCTGGCGCGGGCCCGTTCGCCGTAAAGCTCGACGTACAACTCGGTGGCGCGCGCGACGATCCGTTCCTTCTGCGCCTCGTCGAGGCTTCCGGTGGGGACCTTGAAGTTCGCGAACGGCATGATGGGCCTCTTTCACCACCCGCACCACTCCCGGCCCGGACGACCGGGCGTACGTGCCGAGGAACCCAGGTCCCGCAAGGCATGCGCGGTCGCGTCGTCCGCCGGGTGGAAGGCCCAGATCCGGTGGCCCTCGCTCCCCGGCAGTTCCAGTACGTGCTGTTCCAGCGCGAGCGGCCCGACCCGCGGATGCCGGAACACCTTGCGGTCCATCGCCTTCTCGTAGAGCTGGTGCCCGTCCCAGACGGACCGGAAGACCTCGCTGCCCGCCGACAGCTCTCCGACCAGCCGCGTCAGGCGGGCGGACTCCGCTTCGGGGCCGGCCTGCGCACGTAGGGCCGCCACCACGCAGCGGGACAGTTCGGGCCACTCGGCGAAGAACGACGGCGCCCCGGGGGCGAGGAAGACCAGGCGGGCGTAGTTGTCGCGGGGCTCCAGCCCCTCGTGGAGAAGATCACCGAGCGGGTTGCCGCCCACGATGTCGAGCCGGCGGTTCACGAGCAGGGCGGGCACGGCCAGGGAGTCGAGCAGCCGGTGTACGGACGCCAGCCGATCGGGGCCCATCCGCGGGCCCTTCCGACTCTCCGACTCCTCCCCGTCCGTGTCCTCCCCGTCCGTGACCGTCGCCGCAGCGGTGAGTCCCCGCAGGTGGCGCGCCGCCACGCTGTCCAGCAGCAGCGCTTCGCGCAGACCCTCGACCACGGCGCGGGACGGCCGCCGTTCCCTGCCCTGTTCGAGGCGTATGTAGTAGTCGGTACTGATCCCGGCCAGGAATGCCACCTCGTCCCGCCGCAGCCCCGGCACCTGGCGCTGCGCCCCCGAGGCCAGCCCATGCTGTTCGGGCCCTACCTGATCGCGCCTGGCGCGCAGGAAGCCCGCCAGTGGCCCGCCCGCGCTGCGGCTGCTCGAAACGTTCATGTAGCCAGCGTAAGGACGAGGCACGCCGGCACCGCTGATTCTCGGCTCCAGCGCCGCCGATCGGGCGGGACGGAGCGGGGGTGGGTGTGCGATTCCTACCCGCCCGCTGAAAGGCGCGATTACGGTGCCGAACGCGTACCGGGAGACCGGGAGAGGCGCGGTCTCAGTCGAGCACCGGCCTCCGTTTCCCTGGCGCAGAACGCCACAGACCAGCGAAAAGAGATGAGTCGATGTTCGTCGTTACGGGCGCCAGTGGCCGAACCGGCCGGGCCGCCGCCGTGCACTTGCTCGCGCACGGGCACCCCGTCCGGGCCGTCGGCCGCTCGGCCCAGCGCCTCGCCGACCTCGCCGAGCGGGGAGCCGAGGTGTGGGAGGCCGACCAGACCGACACGGCAGCCCTGACGGATGCCTTCCGCGGCGCGGCCGGCGTCTACGCGGTGATCCAGCCCAACTACATCCCCGACCACCCCGACTTCGGCGCCTTCCAGGACCGGGTGACGAACTCCCTGGCCGAGGCGGTCACCGCGTCCGGCGTGACCCGCGTCGTCGGACTCAGCAGCTGGGGAGCCCAGCACCCCGAGGGCACCGGACCGGTCAGGGGCCTCCACCGCTTCGAACAGCGACTCTCGGCCGTCCCCGGAGTCGACACGCTGTGGCTGCGGGCCGGCTATTTCATGGAGAACCTGCTCGACCACGTCGACGCGGCCCGAACCCGCCGCCGCATCAGCGCCCCCTTCGACCCCGACCTCCCGTTGCCCTTCGTCACCACGCGCGACATCGGGATCCGAGCCGCGGAGGAACTCGCCACCGGGACCTGGCGGGGTACGGAGATCCTGGAGCTCCAGGGCGAACGCGACGTGAGCATGCGGGAAGTCGTGGACCTGATGGCGAAGGCCGTGAGCGCCGACGGCCGCGCTGCCGATGCCTCCACGGCCGATGGCCTCGCTGCCGCCGCCCCTGCCGTCGGCGATCTCGCTTACGAGCAGACCAGCATCGCCGCGTTCCGAGCGGAACTCCGCGGGAAGGGCGTGTCCGCCGACGTCGCGGACATGATGGCCGAGGTCGGCGAAGCCCTCAACACCCGCCACACGCGAATGCAGCAGCCGCGCACGGCCCGCACGTCCACTCCCACCACCATCGAGCAATTCGTCGAGGAGGAATTCGCGCCCCGATACCGAGCTGCCGCCTGACGCCGCCCCCATCGTGAAACGCGCAGAACGCCAGGCGACCTGAGCGTTCGGCACGCGGTCGCGCTACGCGTCCTCGAAGCGCAGTACGTAGCGCCGCTGCCACGGAGTCTCCACGGCGCGACCGTGGTAGTTCCGGCGGACGTACTCCACGGCTTCGTCCGCCGGAACTCCATCGAGAACGGCCATACACGCCAAGGCCGTTCCCGTCCGCCCCAGCCCGCCTCCGCAAGCGATCTCGACGCGCTCGTCCTCCGCGCGGGCCAATGCCTCCGCCAGTACGTTCCGAGCCTGCCGACCGTCTTTGGGCAGCCGGAAGTCGGGCCACGGCAACCATCGGGCCTCCCACTCGGTGGGCGGAGGCTCCTTTCCCAGCAGGTAGACCGCGAACGACGGCGCCGGCCCTGAGGGCAGGGGGTGACGCAGCCCCCGGCCACGTACCAGCACGCCGGACGGAAAACGTATGGTCCCGACGTCTGTCGCGCTCCAGTTCTCAGCCATGCGAGCACCTTACGGGCCCCGGTGGCGGGCTGAGCGATCGAGTCGGCCCTGTGCGCGCCGGGCCCGCGGAGAGCCGACCGTTCGTACCTCCGCACCCCCGTAGTGCCTCGTGCCGTTCGTCGGCGATGCGCGCCGCCACCGTCTTGCTTGGCTGAGCAAACCGTACTAGCGTCTTGCTCATGCAAGCAAGGAACAGTACGGGCAAGCAAAAGGCGGAGCGAAGGGCCAAGTCGTCCTTCACGGAGACAGGGCGCCGCGCCCAGATCGTCGCCGCGGCGATCGACGTCATCGCCGAGACCGGGTACCACCAGGCGTCGTTCGCGAAGATCGCCGAACGCGCCGGGCTGAGCAGCACGGGGATGATCTCCTACCACTTCGACGGCCGGGACGACCTGATGCGCGAGGTCGTCGCCGAGGTGATGCGGGTCTCGGAGGCGTACGTACGTCCTCGCATCGAGGCGCACGAAAGCCCGTCGGCCCGCCTGCGCGCCTCCATCGAGTCCAACCTCGACCTCCTCGCCGAGTACCCGAACCACCTCCCGGCGATCGTCGAGGTCCTCAGCAACCTCCGCGGCGGCGACCCCGGCATGGCCTCCTTCCTCGACGTGACGGAAGGGAACCTCGCCCTCCAGGTGGAGCAGATCCGCAAGGCGCAGCGCGCGGGCGAGTTCTGCGCGTTCGACCCGTGGGTGATGGTGCGCGCGATCCGGGCCGCCATCGACGACGTGGTGCGCCGCGCCACCCACGATCCGGATTTCGACGCACGAGGCGCGGGCCGGGAACTGGCGGACCTGTTCGATCGCGCCACCAGGAAGACGACATGACCACTGACGGCACGGGGGTACGCACCATGCGAGAGGACGCCACGACCGGAGCGGACGCGGGCACGTACGTCACCAACCAAGCAAGCCGCGAAACGCCACAGGCGGACGCGGACGCGAGTACGGGCACGAATACGGGCACGGCCGCGGACGCGGCTGCCGCGGTGCCCGCCCGGCGCCGCACGGCGGCGCTGCGCCGACGACTCGCCGCGCAGCTGTTCTTCGAACTCGCCCTGCCGCTCGGCTCCTACTACGGACTGCGCGCGGCCGGCGCCGGGCAGTGGCTGTCGATGGCGGTCGGCGGCTTGCTGCTGCTGCCGTGGATCGGCTACGGGATCGTGCGGCAGCGACGCGTCGAGGCGATGGCGGTCTTCACGCTGATCCTGGTGGTGGCCGGTGCGCTGCTGTCCCTCGTCACCGGCAGCCCGCGGGTGCTCATGATCCGGGACAGCTGGCTGACCACCGCGATCGGGTTCTGGGTGCTCGGCACGCTGCTCACCCGGCGCCCGTTCATGATGACGGCCTCGCGCGGCATCGTCATCGCCAAGGTCGGCGAGGCCGGACTGGTCGAATGGGAGGCGCGATGGGACGCGGAGCCGACCTTCCGCCACCACCTGCGGCTGATCACGGCGGTGTGGGGCGCGGGCTTCCTGCTCGACGCGGTACTGCGGGTGGTGCTGGCGTACACGATCCCCGTGGACGCCTTTCCGCTCACCAGCACCGTGCTCTGGCTGGTGCTGCTCGGCGGGCTGTTCGCCTTCCACAATTCGTACATCACGCGGCACGGTCTGAAGCTGTAGGAACTCGGTGCTCGGTGCTTGGGAGATGCCACGGGCGCGTGGGCCGAGAGCGGGGGAGGGGCCGATGAGCCTGCCGCTGCCGGACGGGCACCCTGAGGACCCGCCGCGAGAAGTTCCGATGGACCGCCCCGGCCCCATCGCGAGGCACTGCTCGTCCTTGCCGATCGCGGCCTACGGGCGCGACGAACGCTACGAGCGTGACGAGGCTTACGAGCCGGGACCGGCCTCGCGCGCCGACGATCAGTGGGCGGGTGGCGGTCGGGCGACAGCCGCGTGGCACGCGGTCAAGGTCAACCGCGAAGGAAGTACAGAACGGTAGTGGTGCCTGCGGAGGCCACGAGGAGCCCCCGCAGCAGCCAGGCGGGGAGGCGCCGGGCGAGGTGGGCGCCGCCGAAACCGCCGACCGCGGCGCCGACCAGCATGGTGCTGAGAACCAGCGGGGAACCCAGGGCATCGGACGTGATGAGGAGGAGCACGGTCGCGCTGGCGTAGATGGCCGCGAGCTGGGTGACCCGCATCGGGTTGCTGGCCGCGGCGTCGAGGCCGAGGCCGACGCTCCATACGGCCATCATCATGATGCCTACGGCTCCGCCGAAGTATCCGCCGTAGACGGCGAGGACGAACTGACTGATCAGCACGGACCGCGCACTCATGCCGGCGGATCGGCCGAGAGCGTTGTCGAGCGCGCGGGAGAGACGGCGTCCGAAGGCGACGAGCAGGGTGGCGAAGGCGAGCAGCCATGGCACGGCGGCCTCGAAGGACGCCGCCGGCAGCGCCAGCATGAGCCCGGCGCCGACCGCGCTCCCGGCCATGCTGATCAAGGTCAGCGCCTTCGTGGACGCCTTGCCGACCGGCACGAGTTCGCGTCGGCTGACCGACGCGCTGACCACGGCCCCCGGGACGAGGGCGATGGTGGACGATGCGTTCGCCGTGACGGGCGGCAGGCCGGCCGCCACCAGAGCGGGCAGCGCCACGAACTTGCCACCGCCGCCGATGGCGTTCAACACGCCGGCTCCGACACCGGCCGACAGGACGAGCAATATCTCCGACACCTGCCGATGATCACCCTGCGACCAGCGGCCCCACAATGCGCGAACGGCACACCCTGCATTAGGCAGTGCCTTAGGCTCACGAGAGTGCGCTACGACCTGGACGATCTGCGGCTCTTCCTCGACATCGTGCGGGAGGGGTCGATCACGGCGGGCGCCCGCCGCATGCATCTGAGCCTGCCGTCCGCCAGCGCGAGAGTGCGCTCGCTCGAACACCACGCGGGGGTGGCACTGCTGATCCGCGGCCGCAGGGGCGTACAGCCCACCCCGGCGGGTACGACCCTGGCCCGGCACGCCCGCGAGGTCCTGGCCCAGACGGCACGCCTTGAGAGCGCCGTCGCCGGCTACACCCGGTCCCCGAGCGCTCCGCTGATCCTGCTGGGCGGCGGCTCCGCGATGCACCGGCTCGTACCGCAGGCCCTCGTCTCCTTCCTGCGCGCCCAGCCCGACATCGACGTCACGGTCTCCGAGAGCCGCACCCCGCAGACGGTACGGACGCTGGCCGACGGCGAGGCGGACCTGGGCGTCGTCCAGGACGACGAGGCCCGCGACTGCGGCCTGACCATGGAACCGCTCGGCGACGACTCCCTGGTGGTGATCGGCCAGGCGGGCGGAATCCTCACGGACCGAGCCTCGCTGACCTACAGCGAAGTAGCCGAGCACCCCCTGGTCGGCCTCGACGCCGGTTCCTCGCTGCGCCGCTGGATAGAGAAACACCTGGGCCCCCACGCCCCAGCCGTGCGCTACCGCACCAGCGTCGCCAACCTCAACATCCTGGTCGGCCTCGTAGCCGCCGGAGTCGGCCTGGCCGTCGTACCCCGCCGCGCCCTCGACCCCGGCCAAGCCCTCGACGTATGCCGACTACAGGACCCCTGGGCCCGCCGCCGCCACCTCCTCGCCTGGGGCGTCAAGGACGGCACGCCGTCACCGGCGACCAAAGCCCTCGCCGAACACCTGAGGCAGGCGGCGCTGTCGTTGCCGACACCGGCCGTGGAACCGCTGCCGAACGGGCGCGACGAATAACCCCCGAGCCGCACCCGCGGTTCGGGGTCCCGCATGGGGGATGAACTGGGCCATGCCGTGGCGAAGCCTGATTACTGAAGCCGAAGCCGAACTCTCAGACTGAACTGCCGGTTAAGCAGCCGCAGTCGCGGCTTCTTGGTCGAGGCTTCTCAGCCGATGGCGGGCGGCGGCTCCGCGATGCCGATGAAGTTGGCGGCGACGGGCCGGATACGGGCCGACCACCCCAGAGCCGTGAGGCCGTCCGCGAGGACCTCGGCATCGTGGAACACCTTCACGATGCGGTACCGGCGACCGTCGTCGAGCCGACGCACTGCCGTAGGGATGGGCCGATCAGCGAGGATCTCCTCTTCCGAGGCCATGGCGGGACCGTCGTCGATGAAGATCGCTCTGCCGCCGGGCGCGAGCGCGCGGCGGCGACGGCCTTCCAGAAGCCGGGCAGCCGCGCCGGAGGGACGTGGGAGAGCCGGAAGGCGAAGAACACCGTGTCGTATCGCCGCGGCGGCCGCCACTCGAACAGGTCGGCCTGAACGAACCGCACCTTGGGGGACAGGACACGAGTCCGGGCGATGGCCAACACCTCGGCTGCCGCGTCGACGGCCGTCACCGAACGGGCACGCGCGGCGAGCAACGGGGTCCACTGGCCCGTTCCGCAGGCCAGCTCCAGTACATCTCCGCGGATCGGGAGGTCATCGGCGTCAGCCAGCAACGCCCGCGGGCCGTCGGGCTCCGCGTAGGGACGGTCGCACTCGGCCGCGCCGGCCTTGTAGTAAGCCATCTGCTCTGCCAGGAGAGCGTGGTCATCCATGCGGTTCCCCTCACCGGATTCGGCCGGGACCGGCGGGTGGAGCGCCCCTGCACGTTCTACGGTCCACCCGGCCCCGCGACGAAGAAAGCGGTCACTCAGACGGACGGAGGGCTACACCACCGGCGGGCCCTGCTCGATGCGGCGCAGCACCGGTTCCAGCCGGTCGATGTCCTCGCTGGTCTGGATCTGCCGCTCGTCCCACCAAGTGGCTCCGGCCTCGGCCAACGGGCCGATCAGGTCACGGGTCTTGGCGGCGTCCCCGCCCGGCGTGGCACCACCGAGGACGATCTCGAAGGGGGCGTCGGCCCGGTTCTCGCGCTGCTTGCGAAGGTAGGCGACGAGGTCGCGGACTCGATCGACAGGCGGTACGCAGCCGTGCTTGGCGTCTTCGAACAGCGGGACCGCGCCGTCCCAGCGGGCGGCCCGGCGCATCGGCGGGCGGCTCGGCCAGTACCCGGCGACCCAGACCGGCGGCCGGGGGCGTTGCACGGTGGCGGGCAGCAAGGTCACGTCGCGTACGTGGTAGTGCGGTCCATCGTGATTCACCGGTTCGCCCGACCAGAAGCGCTGCAGCAGATCCAGCCCCTCGTCCAGCCGCCCGGCCAGCACCTTGAGGTCCGTCGTGTCGCCGAAACTCTCGTACTCGTCCTCTACGGGCCCGCCCAGCCCCGTGGCGAAGGTGACCCGGCCGCCGCTCATGGCGTCCAACGTCGCCACCTGGCGCGCGAGTTGCTGCGGGCGCCGCCGGGCGACCGGGGTGACCAGCGTGCCGAGCCTGATACGGGAGGTCGCCAGCGCGGCGGCGGTCAGCAGCATCCAGGGATCGCCGAAGGGCCTGCTCCCGTGGTAGCGATGCAGCACGTGATCCCAGACGAACAGTCCGTCCCACCCTGCCTGTTCCGCGGCGGTGGCCGTTCTCGCCACGGTCCGGGGATCAGCGAAGTCGCCAAAATTCGGAATGTTCACCGAGAAACGCATCCCCGCATCGTGCAGCACGGCACCGGGGCCGGCAACCGATATATCTGCCACGCTCGGGAACGGGCAATCCGGGCCGGGCGAGAAGGCTCACGCACGCGACGCGCCTGCCGGTCGGGCCCCGCCGCGTTCCACTGCGACCCTGCCCGAAGGCTACGGCCGTCGCGTCCCGGCGGCTGCCGACTGACGGACCAGCTCGGCAACCAGGAATGCGCTCACGCCGACCGCTCTGTGAGGATGTACGCCGCGGTAAGCGCGACGGCACGGTCCTCGTCATGTGACAGATCCGCAAGGGCACTTGACGCCGTGGGCCCTGGAATACCTGCGAGCGCCTGCGCCAGACGTCGACGCGCGGCGGCCGATTCCACGGTGCCGTGGACGAGGCCGCCGACGAGCCCGGCGGCGATCTGATCCGCCAAAGCGGGGCCGTTCGCCAGCACGCTCAGCGCATCGGCGGCATCGACATCGTTCGTCCCCTCGACGACCATATCGATGAGCGTAGGGATCGCTTCGGCCTCTCCACGCGCCCCGAGGGCCAGAGCCGCGTACCTGCGGACCACGGCGTCGGAGTTCGCCAGGGCATCCCGCAGCAGACCGGTCGCTTCCTCGCCCGCCATCTCGGCGATGGACTGGACGGCGCGTTTCCGCACCTCGGCCACCGGTGAGCCGAGGCCCTGAGCCAGCAGCGCCGACACGCTGCCGTCCGACCGCGCCAGAGCCCATCGAAGGGCTCCGGCCGCATGCGGGTCCGACTCGTTCAACGCGGCCTCGACCAGGGCTTCCACGGGGACCGGAGCCCCTTCGGCTGAGGACAGGGCCGCGCGCTGGCGCTTCCCGGCGCTCTCCGAACCCAGGCCCTGGAGGAGCGCGACGACCTGGAGAGCGCTCTCCCAGTCGGCGGGTTCCGCGGCGCCGATCCGGCCGAGTCGCGTGAGCAGCTCCGTCTCACGCGCGATGCGTTCCCGGGTCTGGCGAATGAGACCGTCGACGAGTTCCGAAGGCGTGAAGCCGGGATCGTCCAGCGCGCGCCCGACTTCACGCAGCGAAAGCCCCAACGACCGCAGGCTCTCGATATGGAAGATTCGCCGGATATCCTCGCCGGAGTACTCCCGATAGCCCCCCTCGGTACGGCCCGTCGGCCGCACCAGGCCGAGCGATTCGTAGTGCCTGAGCATGCGGGCGCTGACCCCGGACCGTCGTGCCACATCACCGATCAACACTGCCTACTGCCTTTCCTGGCCGTCCGTGCCCAGGGCCACGATGCGCTTCGCCTCCTCGACCGCGAACTCGAACCCCGCGTCCGGATCGCGCGACAGCCGTTCCGTGGCGATCGCATGCTGACGCACGTGAGGGTCGAGAGCCGTCATCGCGGCGCGCAGGATCGGCGCTATCACCTTACCGAGCGCTATCAACGCCCGGCTCAGGCTCAACTGCGTCTCCCGCTCACCCCGCCCGAACTGCGTCGCCAACACCCGTGCCAAATCGCCCTCTTCCCCTTCGGGAACGAGTACGGCCGCCGCCCGCCAAGCGCTCCGTGCCACCTCGTCATCCGCGTCGGTCAGCAGCGCCCGGGTGATCGCCGGCCACGCCCCCTGATCCCCGATCTTGGACAGCGTGTGCAGCGCCTGGCTCCGCGCTTGTGCGTTCCCCGACCGAATCTCATCAATGAGCTCAGGGACCACCAGCGCGGCCGAGTGGCGGGTGAGCGCCCACGTAAGCGCCTCGCGTACGTAGAACTCGGGCTCGACCGCGCACCGCCCGATGAGCTTGCCGATGAATTGCGGGTCCGGGGCCGTGCCGGCCGCGAGCGCCGCCTGCAGCCGCTGTGACGAGCTGCTGCCCTCAAGCCCCTGGAACACCCGCATCGTGTTCGCGTTCTCTTTCGGCATGGTCATGGGGACCACCTCCTCGGCCACAGTGAAGGCCTTATCACTGTGTCAAGGTCAAGCCGGGCAGCGCCGTGAGGTGGTCGAGCGTCCTCTGCCTATCGAGTTCCGCGCTTGCCGCATTGGGGGAGTCGCTGCCGGCCCTGGTGCGGAACGCTCGACTGCCCGGAGACCGTCAATTCCGCCGGCCCAAAGCCATGAGCGCTTCGCGGAGCTCGATATCCGCCGGGTGATCCGCACGATTCGGGTAGTGATCCGCACGATCCATCGAGTCGTGCGTACTGTCGGCCGTCGGCGGCGCCCACTCGGAGCCTTCTGTCGAGCGCTGGTTTCCTCCCCGCTCGCATAGCCCGGCGCGGAGGCGACGGATTGCTTCGACGAGTTGTTCCGGCTCCGTTCGCACCACGGGAACCCCAAGAACGGCGACCAGGGAAGCGTCGTTCGCGACGGGGCCGACGAGGGCGACACCTCCGAGGAGGTCCTGGCCTCCTACCTCTATCACTGCAACGCGGTGGCCTACACGTGCACCTTCGCAGGGCTGCGCCTGACCGATGGGCGCGCGGTCATCGGGCCACCCGACCGATGGGTCCGACTGCCGCGACGCGACTTCTGGAGGCGTTGGCGCCGGCGAGGCCGAGTCCGCCGTCGACTACTGGGCGATCGTGATGACGGGAGCGTCAGTCGGGCACATCGGTGGTCGGTGCGATCTGCGTCAAGTCCGGAGCCTCCTTGAAGCCGGCGGCGGGGAGCTGCCGGCCGCCGTCCACGGCGAACCGCTCCGGCCGTGGCGCCGCCGCCTCGCTCCGTTGCCGGTAAGCGAGTTGACCGTCCTTCTCCCTGGCCCTCCAGTACTCCCCGCGGGTGCGGCCCCCGTTCATGGCCGCGATGACCGCGCGCTGCTCGCGCGTGAGCGCGCTGGCGCCGTACTTCACATCGGCCAGGACGACCGTGAGGTCTTCGGGCTTCCGGATGCCCTGCCGGACCTCGAAGAGGCCGTCGAAGACGAGGAAGTCGATGTTTCCGCCCACGTGGATGATGTCTTTGGGGTGGTAACTGTGTTCCGCCGCGTACGGGAAGGCGTTCTCCGCGACATGGCCGTCGAAGGTGCTGCGTGAGCTGCGGGCGGCGCTCTTGCCCCGCTCGACCAGCGCCTTCTGCTGATTCTCCAAGGCTTCCCGGAGAGCGTCGCGAGCCTCGTCGGCACGCTGCTGCGCTGCCATGGCGTCGCTGCGGGCCGAGCGTACGAGGAGGGCCGCCGTGACCATGATCGCCACGAGGACCACGGTCATGATGACGAGTGCCATGGCTATGCCTCCCTGCGCTGTCGTCACGCCGACCGCTTCGCGCCGGCCGCACAACACCCTTTCCGCCATTGGTGCTTGGCGTCCGGGGCCTGCTGCCCGAGATGCTATTCCTGTTCGGACGGGCCGTCAGGCGGAACGGCCCCCGCCGGGCTCGAACTACGTCCTCGATCCGATCGTGCGAGCTCTGGGCCCGGTCGGCATCGGGCCGACGGTCGTGGAGTTCGGCAGAGCCGTCGCTGTACGCGGGGGCGGGTGTCTTGTGCCGTGTGCCAGCCCGGCGCCTTTGCGCGGTACGGGCGTCGCCTCCGGCGTGACGCGAGTGCGGGCGTACCCGTAGCGCGATCACGCGTTGACGGTCAGGCCGGCCCGTTTGAGCGTACGGCGATCTGCTCGGGGGAGAGGGGACGGACCTTGTCGACGAGGTTCTGCGAGCCGCCGTAGTAGCTGTGGAGCAGGCAGTGGGCCGCCTCGTCACCGACAGCTCACGCCTCCTCGTCGAGGCCGACGCGGCCGTGCACCGCTCCCACGAGGCCGGGTGATCCGTACTCGCGTAACGAAGCTTCGGACCGGCGTAGAGGAGCTTCGGGACCGCGTCGAAGAGCTTCCGGCCCGCCAGCACCGGTACGGGCGAACCGCCGCCGGCCGGCACCAGTTACCGCACCCCGCCCATGTGCCGCGTTGCTCCGCTGGGGAGGCGCCCGGGCCCGTCGTCGGCTGATGGACCGGGGGAGCGGCAAGGCCCGTACTCACCGAGTACGGGCCTTCACTTCGCGAACCGCGCGCGGGCCGCCTGCCGGAGCTCAAGAGCCGCGCCCCGCGGCCGTTCAGGAATCGTCGTCCTCGTCGTCCTCGCGGTCGAAGTGAATGACGCCGTCCTCGTCCAGGAAGGGGTGCATCTTCTCGGGAGGGTGGCTGTTGATGTCGGACGGGCGTGGCCCTTCGGGCCCGTCGGGGCCCCAGCGCAGGAGCCGGCGGGCCCGGCAGATCCGGCGGATGGTGCCCTGGAACTCGATCTGATTGGCACGTTCGGTCCGGAGCCGGTCGGCGACCTTCACGTACTCGGCCAGCTCCGCGGCCGCAGGGTCGGTGCCCTCGGCGGCCATCGTGCGGGCGTCGGCGTTCTTGTCGTCGGCATCCCAGGGAATGAGGCCCCGCTGGCGCGGCTCGAACCAGGTGAGGGCGAAGTCCAGCGTCTTGCGGACGTCGTGCGCCGTGGCGTGCAGGCCACTGCCGATCTCCCACCCGTTTCCGTCCCCCTCCACGACTCTGAACACCGCCGGCAGCAGCATCACGTCGGGATGGGTCCGTACCGCCCGCTGGGAGTCACCGAGTACGTTCTCGGGGTACCGGGATCCGGAGTAGGCCAGGCCGGTCAGCGCCAGCCGCTCAGCGGCCTGAGTCGGCGTGATCGGCGCATCCGGGTCCAGCACCAGACCGTCGTCGACCCTCGGCTCTTTGGCCCTGCGGTCCCAGTTCGGGACGGCAGGCTCGGGGTCGGTCGGCCGGGGCTGCTCGATGCCGTCCTGGCCCATGCCGGTGTATTCCTCGGCCCGCACCACCCGGTAGCGGGTCCCGAGCACGGTGAGTTCATCGACGCGTTCGCTCTCCAGGCGGGCGACCGCCGCCAGCAGGGCCCGCCGTTCCGTTCGGTCCTGGGCGTCGTCCTTCGCCCGGAACCACAGGCTTGAGTGGAGGCTGTCCCGGGCCTGCTGCGGACAGCCGGCCTCGACCGCGACCACCACCCGCCACCGCGACGCCTCCCCGGCATCCTGCGCGGCCACCCCGAACAACGGGCCCCGCACCAGCAGCGTGTCGATACCCACCGCGGCGTCCAGCGCGTCGGCCTCCTCGACCGACTCCACCGGACCCTCCGGGTACCTGACCACGATCCGGCGCATCTGCCCCGGCTTCACTTTCCGATGGTTCATGCCCTCATCCTGTAGACCACGGCAGGCGCCCACCGCAGGTTTCCTGATTTCCCACCAGCTTGAGCGACATCCGACCGTCGATCGGAACCCATTCCCTCCGTCTTCGGGCTCCCGTTCCGTATCCAGGCTCCCGATCCGGCTCCGTCTCCGGCTCCCGCTCCCGCTCCGGCGATGTACGGCGGGGCGGGCCCCCGTCAGAGGACTCCGCCCCGCCTTCACTGCGTCATGCGGTCTTCAGCGCGTCATACGGCGATGAGGAGGATTGCGTCCGGGCTCAGAAACGGTCCGGGGCGCGCTTCGGGAGCGGAGACCCGGGGAGGACGTCCCGCTTCTGGTCCTTCCGTGCCTTCTCGTTCGAGTCGGCTGTCGCCTTGCAGGTCACGTCCTTCGCCGGGAGTTCGCCGGTGCTCAGGTAACTGGCGACCGTGTCGTCCGTGCACGCGTTGCCGTTCGGGTAGACGCCGTGGCCCTCGCCGCCGAGGACGGTGACCATTTTCGAGCCCTTCATGTCGGCGTGCAGGGCCTGACCGCTGGGCAGCGGGGTCTGCGGGTCCCACTCGTTCTGGACGATCAGGGAGCCGACGCTGTTGTTCACCTTGGTCGCCGGTTCCGCGGACTTGTCCCAGAACGCACAGGGCTTGATGCTGGACGCGAAGTCGCCGAAGAGCGGGTAACGGCCCTTGTCCTCGATGGCATCCCGCCGGTAGCTCTCAGGATCGCGGGACCACGCGGCCGAGTTGTCGCCGCACACCACGGACCAGAGGCTCGCCAGAGTGTTGTCGGACGGCGTCTCGGAGGCATGGGCGGCGGTGCCTGCCGTCCCCCCGGCCACTTCGGATGCCGTACCCCCGGACCCTCCGGACCGGGCGAACGCCGCGAGCTTCTTCGCGGAGGCGGGCTTGCCGGCCGCGGCCTTCTTCAGTTCCACGACCCCTTCGGTGGCGTACTGCGGCGTGAAGACCGCCGCGCGCATGCCGCTGCGGATGTCGTCGCCGGTGGTCGGCACCCCGTCCACCTCGATGGGCTTCTCGTCCGCCTGCGCGACCAGGTCCCAGAGGGTGCGGTCGACCTTCTTCGGGGTGTCGCCGAGGTCGTACTTCTGCGAACGTTCGGCGGCCCACTCCGTCCACCGGTCGAACGCCGGCTCGGCGCCCTCCGCCCACCACTGGATCATCCCTCGCCAGGCGCGCGCCGGATCGACCGCGCTGTCCAGTACGAACCGGTCGGCCCGCCGCGGGAAGAGCTGGGTGTAGACGGAGCCCAGGTAGGTGCCGTACGAGTAGCCCACGTAGGAGAGCTTCTTCTCACCGAGGACCGCCCGCAGCAGATCCATGTCGCGCGCGGTGTTGCGCGTGGTGATGTGCCGGAGCGTGTCGCCCGCCTTCTTCTTGCACTTGTCCGCGACGCCGCGTGCCCAGGCGACGTCCTTGTCGAACGTCTCCTTCTTGTACGGCCGCAGCCAGTTCTCGTCCTCCGGCTTCAGACCACAGGAAACCGGGCTGCTCTTCCCCACACCGCGCGGATCGAAGCCGATGAGGTCGTACTTCTGCTGTGCGGACTTCGGGAGCTTCTCCCGCATCCCCAGCGGCATGTAGAGCCCCTCGCCGCCGGGGCCGCCGGGGTTGGAGAGCAGGACGCCGTGCCGCTTGTCGGGCGCGGTGCTCTTGATCCGGGATATCGCCATGTCGATCCGCTTGCCCCCGGGCGCCCGGTAGTCCAGCGGGACCTTGATCGTGGCGCACTGGAACTCCGCCGGGGAGCCGGCATCGCACCGCTTCCACCGCGGCTTCTGCTTCACATACCGGTCCAACGAGCCCTTGGCGGCGGCCGAGGAGGCGTTCGCCGGGGAGACGTTCGCCGGGGTGGCGGTCGGAGCGGCAGCGGCCGTCGAGGTGGCGAACGCGGGGGCCAGCGTCGCCGTCACGCTCACGGCCAACAAAGGCGCGAGACGTCTTCTGCGCACGATTTCGATCCTTCCGGTCGAGTGTTCGGACAGGAGAGATCATTCAGGAACCCGTCACATCTGCGAATCCCTCGCCGGGTGGCGCTCCCCTCCACCTTGGGGATGACTCAAGATCCGCGTGTGGTCCCCGAGTTGTAGGGGGCGGCCGAGACGGTACGGGCTCGTACCCGCCCGAGGTACGCAACGCGTCGACGAACATCTCAGGTCACCCGGGGAGCGGCAGCGGCGCGGGGGCCGCTCGTGGGCATGGCAGCGGCTGGCCGGCCGCTACGCCTCCCGGTCGGTGTCGAGCCGATTAACCAGGCGGTGTATCAAGGGAGTTCTGGTTCAACAGCAGTGGACTCCGGTGCCACGACGACTCCCGCAGCAGCCGCTGTGTCATCCCTCCTGGTCCGCTTTCCCCACAAGAGCGGCTGTGTCCGCAGTGCGCAGCACGGCCGCACCTCGGCCGACGGCCGGGTGTACGAGCCGCACCGTCCCCGGCGTCAGCCCATCGGCTAACGACGCCGTCCGCCGTCCCCAGGGCCGTCTTCCTCCGGTGCCGATGCTCCGACGGTGCGCCCTGAACCGGAGTCGCCCTCTCCGGGAGCGCGAGTCCGTACGACGAGGGGGCAGCGGGCGCCCTGGTGGTCCGGGGGAGTGGCGAAGGCCCGTAGCCGCCCGTAGCCGTCCGGTGGGCACGAGACCTCCGTGCGGAACGCTCGGCGGATCTCGCACCTGCGCTTACCGCTGGAGATGGGGCCGGAGCCGTAAGCCGGTGACGCACGCGGGGAGGGCCCGTCATCTGTCAGCGGAGGGGCGACCGGTCGGCGCGGACCGGCACGCAGGCGGGAGCGGTGCTGCCATTTCGCGATCACCGTCCTGCGGGGAATGCCGCGCGGCGGCCGAGGCCGACCGTGACCAGCGCCATGAAGGCGAGAGCGATCATCCCGATCGGAAGGGCCGACGCGCCCACGCCCTCGACGACGACGGCCCCTACCGCGCCGCCGGCGAAGATCGCCAGGTTGAAGGAGGTCGTCAGCATGGCGTTCGCCGCGTCACCGTTCTCGCCCGCGGCCTCTCCCATTGCCGTCTGCAACTGCGTGGCCGCGCCGCCGAACGCGAGGCCCCACAGGACGACCGCGACCAGCGTGAATGCGGTGGACTGCTGAGCGGCGACGAGAAGCGCGCCGGCCGCGATGAACAGGACCACGCTCGCCATGGTGAGCCCGCGAAGTGCGCGGTCGATGAACACGCCGGTGAACCAGATCCCTGCGAGCGCGGCGACGCCGAAGACGAGAAGGGTGAGGTCGGGCCGGAGCCCGAGGTGCGTCTGCTGCAGGTAGGAGGCGATGTAGGTGTAGAGCAGGTTGTGCGCGAGCATCCAGACGAAGACGACGGCGAGGATGGTCGCCACGCCGGAGATGCCGAGAACTCGGTTGAGCGGAGCGCGAGTTCGGGCTGTCTGGCCCGGGGCGTCGGGCACGAGGAACTTCGCGCAGATCATGACGGCGACGCTGAGCAGTGACATGGCGGCGAAGGACCAGCGCCAGCCGACCGTCGAGCCCAGCCAGGCGCCGAGGGGGGTTCCGACGGAGAGCGCGATCGGGGTCCCGGTCATGGCGATGGCGAGGGCGCGTCCGGCGTGCTCGGGCGCGGCGATGCGCCGCGCGTAACCGGCGAGCATGCCCCACAGCAGGCCGGAGAAGGCCCCCGCGACGAATCGGGCGACCAGGGCGATGGCGAGCGACGGCGCTATGGCGGTGACGGCGTTCGCGACGAGGAACCCGAGCAGGCCGGTGAGGAGGAGCGGCTTCCGCCGTATCCCGCGCGTGAGCGTGATCGCGGGGATCGCCGCGAGGACCGTACCGATCGCGTAGGCGCTCACGAGCTGGCCGGCGCTGCCTTCGGAGACGTCGAGTCCGGCGGCGAGCTGCGGCAGCAGTCCGGCTGGCAGCGTCTCGGTCATGATCACGATGAATCCGGTGCACGCCATCGCCACCAGCGCCGGTACGGGGAATGGCTTGTGCGCGCGCTCGTGGACCGGCGCGGGGCGCGTTGTGGCCATCGGGGCTCCTCCATTAATTACGGATTGAACGATCCGATATTGACGCAGGCGTCGCCGGGCGTCAAACTGGAATGGTCAGTCCGCAATAGAGGAGGTTCACGCCATGTCCCCCGCCGGCCGCCCCCGCACCTTCGACATGGAGGCCGTCCTGGAGGCCGCGATGCTGCTGTTCTGGGAACAGGGCTACGAAGCGACCTCGCTCGCCCAGCTCCGCGAGGCCACGGAACTGTCCTCCGCGAGCCTGTACGGCGCCTTCGGATCGAAGGAGGGGCTGTTCGAGAGAGCCGTCGAGCACTACATCGCCGGACCGGGCAGCGTCACCGATGTCCTGGCCGACGAGGCGGCGAGCCCTCGCGAGGCCATCGCCCGGCTCCTCCACGGGTCGATCGCCATGCAGACCGACGCATCCCACCCCCGTGGCTGCCTCATCGCCCTCTCGGGTACGACCCGGGCGCCGGGCGAGGGAGAAGCCGGGGCACGCAAGGCCGTAACCGCCCGCCGCGCGACGGACCGTGCACGCATCAAGGAATGCGTCGTACGCGGCATCGCCGCAGGAGAACTCGCCGAGACCACCGACCCGGAGGGCCTCACGTCGATGATCCACGGCTTCCTGCTCGGCATCTCCACGCAGGTGTGCGACGGCACACCGGCGGAACATCTGCACGCCGCGGCCGACGCCGCGCTCGCGAACTGGACCGCACTGGGACGCTGACGCCGCTCACCTCCCCGTCTGCTGCCCCGTTGAGATACAAGGCGCCGACCGCCCCCGATCAGTTGTCCGACTGCTGGGCCGCGCGAGCGCCGAGCTCACCGCCACACCGGCCCGGCCCGCGGCTGCACCGGCGGAGCGCGGCGCGCATCGTCGGTGGGTTCTTCAATGATTCCCCCTCTCAGATGTGCGCCGCTCCGTAAGGATGTCGCCATGGGAGAGACCGACACGCACCCGGAACTGCGGCTGTCCGTCGACACGGGGACCGATGCCGAGTACAGCCAGGACCGCCTGCGTTCTTTGTACGAATGGCTCAACGCCGAGGACGCGCTGCGCGGCTCGGCGAGGCTTCGAGGCGCGCCGCCCGCCGCCGGGAGCATGGGCGCCGTGCTTGAGTCGGTCACGGTCGCGGTGGGCTCCGGCGGCATCGCGGGAGTTCTGGCCCGCTCGGTGGCGATGTGGCTGGTCCAGGGCAGGCGCTCCGACGTCAAGGTGACGGTGGTCGCGGAAGACGGCAGGCGGGTGGAGGTGGATGTACACCGCGCCCGCGACCCGGAGGCGGTGATGCGGCAGGTGGCCTACCTGGCGCGAGGCCAGGAGACTTCGGCCGATGGGTGAGGTCTGGCGCCCGGACGGCGGCGCGTCGCGTGCCGTGCTGTTCGGGACGGCGAAGTACCGCTCTGCCGAACTGCCCGCCATTCCGGCCGTCGAGGCCAACCTCCACGCGCTGGGGGAGAGGCTCTCCGACCCGAGTCGCGGGCTGTTCTCCGACCGGCCCCGGAACTGCCGTGCCATGGGCGCGGCGGGGAAGCCCATCAACTCGGCATCCGTCGGCTCCGCCCTGGCCGACGCGGCGCGAGAAGCCACCGACCTGCTGCTGGTCTACTACACGGGGCACGGTCTGCTCGATCACCGAGGACGGCTTCACCTGGCGCTGGCGGATACCGACCCCGATCCTGAAACGGTCGGCTTCAGCGCCGTCCAAGTGGAATCGGTCCTCGGACTGCTGGGCCGGGCCCGCGCGAGAGCACGCGTGCTGATCGTGGACTGCTGCTATTCGGGCCGGGCGCTGGCCGCCATGGCGACAGAGCAGAGCGTCATCACCGATCAGCTCAAGCGGTCCGGCACCTACACCTTGACCTCGACGACGAGGACCGAACTCTCCTTCGCCCCGCCAGGAGAGCGGCAGACCGCCTTCACCGGAGCCCTGCTGCGGGCGCTCGAAGGGCCGCACGCGCTGACACTGGACGAGATCTACACCTTCGTCCACGACGACCTCACGGGTCGGGACCTGCCTCCCCCGCAGCGGTGCGCGGTGAACGCGGCCGGCAACCTGGCCCTGCTGCGGGCACCGGTACGGACAGGGGCGCGGCATGCGGCCGACGCGGACGGGGGCACCGGAGCGGCAGCGAACCGGCCGGTCGTGCCGCGGCCCGCTCCCTCCACGGGCAGCGCCGTGTTCGTACGGCCTCTGGAGCCGCCCGCGCGCAAGCGATGGCAGCGCCTGCCGGCTCGTTGCTGCTGCTGGCCTTGGCGCCGATCGAGTACGGCCTGTTTGTGCTGACGAACCCGGCCGTCCTGGTGACCGCACCCTTTCTGCTGATCCTGGGACTCGTGTTCGTCCTCGACCAGACGGAGCGGCGGTCCGTGCTGACGGTGGACGCCACCGGCCTGCGCCGCGACTGCGACCCGCCTTCGCCCAGCGGCAGCACCCACGTCCCCTGGGCGGACATCCTGTACGTGGGATGGCTCGGCCAAGTGGTGAACGTCCATAGCGGCACCGAGGAGAAGCAACTACTGGTGAGGCTTCGCGAAAACGCCGCGGTTCCACCCCAGTTGTCCAGAGTGAGCGAACCCCCCTCCGACGGAGGCGCCTACTACCTGCTGGGCACCCTGGGCCAATTCGGCATCTCCAACCCCCTCCTCCTGCGTGAGGAACTCCTGCGGCACTGCCCGGAAGACCAGCGCAATGACAAGGGCGTCCTTCACGGTCACCTGGCGGGCATACACCCGTTGATCTTCTGATCCCGTCGCCCTGCTGGCAGCGGCTGGGTGGCAGAAACATCGCGGACCGCGCCCACGGCAACTGCCCATCGGCCGCCCATCCTCCACCCGCAGCGGCATATGGCCGACGCCGCCGCGTCAGTACAGCTGCTAGGGCCCTTCGTCGGTGCGCCGAACGAGGCAGACGTCCGGTCGCTGCGAGTGGCCATCGTCCGGGACGGCTTCGGTGAGGCTGTTCTCAAGGTCTGTTCAGGGTGACGGGCATGGTGCGCGCTGTGGTGTTCGATGTCGGGGAGACGCTGGTAGACGAGAGCGGGCTGTTCGGCGGTTGGGCCGACTGGCTCGGGGTGCCGCGGCATACGTTCTCAGCGCTGATCGGGGCAGCGATCGCCCGCGGTGGGGGATTTGCCGAAGTATTCGAGACGGTCCGGCCCGGCTTCGACTTCCGGGTCGAGGACCGGTTGCGGGAGGAGGCCGGGGTGCCGGACCGGATTCGCGAAGAAGACCTCTACGCAGATGTCCGACTCTGCCTCCAGGAACTGCACAGCCTCGGCGTCTGGCTGGGCATCGCCGGAAACCAGCCGGCACGGGCCGGCCAGGACCTGCTGTCCCTTCGGCTGCCGGTGGACCTGGTGGCTACCAGCGAGGAGTGGGGGGTCCGCAAGCCTGACCTGAGGTTTTTCGAGCGAGTGGAGAGCGCTGTGCCGTTCCCGGCGGAGGAAATCCTGTATGTCGGGGATCGGATCGGGCGCGATGTGATCCCGGCGAAGAAGGCCGGGCTGCGGGCGGCGCTGCTGCGTCGCGGGCCATGGGCGTATCTCCATGGCGACGACGACGGCGGCGGCGGAGCGGATCTGCGGCTCGACGGGCTGACGGCTCTGCCGGAGTGGATCGCCGGGCAGCGCTGAATTGCTGATGATCTCCGGTCCACGGTGTCCAGGTCGCATCGCCTCACCACACGGGCCGGCGGCAGCTCCTTGCTGATCGGGCGGATCACAACCTCGATGATCTCGTTCGGCTGCATGGTGTGGTTCCTCCTTCTCAGCGCAGTTGCTCGGCGAGCCCGACGATGATGCCCTCCGGGCCGCGGACGTAGCAGAGCAGGTAGCTGTCTTCGAACCGGGCGATCTCGCCGAGGAGTTCGGCACCGTGAGGGCGCAGGCGGGCGACGGTGTCCTCGATGTCGTCGACGGCGAACATGACGCGGTGCGTGCCCAGAATGTTGTGCGGCCGGTTGCGCGGCCCGGCGCTGATTCCCACGGGGCTGCGGTACTTCGCCAGTTCGAGCCGGCTGTGACCGTCCGGGGTCCGGACCATCGCGATGTCACAGCGGACGCCGTCGAGGCCGGTGCACTGGTCGGCGACGAGGCCCTCGACCTCCGCCCTGCCCTCCAGCTCCATACCGAGTTCCACGAAGAACGCGATGGCGGCATCCATGTCCTCGACCACGATGCCGACGTTGTCCATCCGCTGAATCGCCATGCTGGTTTCTCCTTCTTCCCCGTGCGGCCCGTGGTGGCCGCTGATACCCCTTGGACGGAGCCGATGGCACGTTCTCGACATCCTCGGGCCGCCGAACTCCAAAAAATCTGGATCGCGCCTCAACACCGCTGAAGCAGTCCCGCGAGCCAGGCGCCACCGCCGAGGGAGAGTGTGACGCAGGTGGTCCTCCCATGAAGACGATCAGCCGCAGCGTGCCGTCCTCGCTTTTTCACGCTTCCTCGATGTTTCGCAGCGTGCGCGCTTGAGCATCGCGCATCCCCGATTGATTCACGGTGCCGGGGCGCCCTTGGCGGGCGGAGTTCCGTCGTGCCGCTCGCCTTCGCCGCGCCCGCCGCGCTGCTCCCCTGGCGGGCCCGAGCCTCCGTGGACGGGAACGCAGATCAGCGCTGGACGGGGGCTCTGGGACCGAGCTCCGGTACGTCACCGTCCAGCCGAACCTCGTTGCCGAGGTGCGCGCTGACACAGTTGACACAGCGGTGGACCGCGGATGGCACCGGTGTCCAGTGCGCTACCTGCGTATTCGGGATGACTGCCTTCCGGCGACATCGCGGCGGCGAGGCGACCGACGCGTCGGCACCTGATGTCTCATGGGACATGAGGAAGTCTGGAGAACGACAGCCACGGCCTGGTCGTCGCCCACACCTACGACGGCGAGGCCGTGGCTCCAGATCGGCAGCTCCGGTCGAATCGTCAGCGCCGCCTTCCCAGAACTGGCGGCCGCCGTAGCTCTCTGCCCCGGGGCCCGGGGTGGCCGGTGTCCGGGGTTGCCGGTGGCCGGTGGCTACGTGAGATTGCTTTCGAGGGCGGCGACGTAGCGCTTGATGGAGTGGTCGCGGATGCCGTCCGAGGCGGGGGCGAAAGCGTCCGCGGTCATTCCCTTGGCCCGGTCCGCGAGGCCGCCCAACAGGCCCATCGCATTGTGGAGTTTGCCATCGGAGTCGATGTACTTCAGCCCCTTGACGTGGGTGAAGGCGGGCTCGGGCGGCAACTGCGGCACGATGTCGTTGTTGTTGACGAAGCGGAACATACGGTCCGTGAAGCCCTCGTTGTAAGCGCCGGCCAGCAGCCGGTCGCAGGTGCGGGGCTGCCCGTAGGTGTAGACGCCGTCCGCCTGCAGTCGTGGGTCCTCCAGGTACATCCGGGCCCCGGCGAGCATCGCGAGGGCGCCGCCGAGGCTGTGCCCGGTGAACCACACGGTCTGGTTGCTGGTGCGTAGTTCGGCCAGGGTGTCCTTGACGTCCGGGAAAATCGACTGGAGGGCTTCGGCGAAGCCGTAGTGGATGTAGCCGGTCTTGGCTGGACCGGGCCACGGGGGAGTGGTGGCGTCCGAGAGCCAGTCGCGGATCTGCTTCGGCTCCGTGCCGCGGAAGGCGGTGATGATCATGTTGTCGCTTGCGGCGGTGTACGCCTGGGTGTCCTCCAGGGGGAACGGAGGGGTGAACCGCGTTGTGTGATGGCGCACCTCGTCAAAGCCCCAGGAACGTGCCTGGGTTTCGATGGTGGATTCGTCCTTGTACGCCAGGTCGGATGCCTGGGCCAGCCAGTAGGCCATGGGCAGGCTGTAGCCGGTGGTGGTGTGGTGGTCGATCAAGGACGGTGCGGTCACGGGGTGATCCCTTCGCTCGGCTCGGCGGCCGCGCCGTGCACCGGGCGTACCGGCGTGCGGCGGTCTTCTGGTGTGCCGTTCATGGGATCTCTACGCAGCGCCGGCCGATTTGACGCACTTTTCCCTCTTTCGGGCGGTGTGCCGGGCCGCGCTCGCGCGGTAGGGAGCCGGGCGCCACTGGACCGCGTTCACGCCGTCGCGATCTGCACTGTGGTCATGCTGCTGGACGTGACGCGCTCGGCCGCACCGCCGCCCTGAACGAGTGCGACGCGGTGGTCCTGGAGTACGAGCGGAGGGCTCGTCCCAGGCTGCCCTGCACGTACCGGCTGCAATTCCGCTGCCGAGGCTGCCGAAGTCGCCGGACCAACCCGACCGGCTCGCGGGCCCTCACCGACGCCGAGCTCCCGGTGACGTCAGCCGGCAAGGGCCGGGATGGGGACCCGTACCGGTCCGACGTCGACCGCGGCCCCGGCCTCGTACAGCCGGCCGCTCGCCCGAGACCGGAGTCGGAACTGGGCTAGAAAGGGGTCATGGAACTCACCCAGATACGCTTGCTGGTGTCCGACTTCGCCCCTGTCTACCGCTTCTACCGGGACGTGCTCGGGCTCAAGCCGCAGTTCGAGGCCGAGGGCGGCCCGTACGCCAAGTTCAGCCCTGGAACCGGACAGGCCGCGATCGCACTGCAGGACCGCGCGCAGATGGCCGGTGCGCTTGGGCGGTCGGCGGCAGAGCCGGAAGGGTGTCGCGCGCTGGTGGTGCTCCGGGTGGACGATCTGAACGCCGCCCATGCCGAGCTCATCTCGCGGGGTGCGGAGTTCACCCGAGGCCCGGGCCCTATGGGCGACCGGATTCGGGCCGCGTATCTGGAAGACCCGGCAGGGAACCTGATCGAGCTCCAGGAGTGGCTGGTGCTTCGGGACCAGGCTGGTAGCGCGCCGGCGTAACAGGACCAGAGGAATTTCGGGGCGAGACGCGGGGGTGTCGCAGGAGCGGGAGCGGGGCCACGTTGCCCCGAGCCCTTGAGCCGCCTGCGGAACGGTCGGCGATCGCTGAGGCTGAGGGGGTATCGGCCAGCCTGTCCACCGAGCCGCTGAGCGAGTCCTTGCCGCGGCTCGGCGGCACGGGCTGTCGCCCCGTGCTGCCGGGCTCTCAGACTCAGGGGTGGACAATCGGGAGGTTACGTTCACGTACCCGATGGAGTTCTCATGACCACGTCCCCGGACACCGCGCCCGCCCCCGAGGAACTTGCGGCCCCCGCTGCCGGGGCCGTTCCCGCCGAAGAGGCGAATGTGTGGACGGAACCTCTCGCAGCCGCGGGGGGCGCTGCCGCTCCCGTGCTTCCGTCACCTGCCCAGGAGCAGGTCGCCGCAGAGGAGCCGGGGCCGGCCCAGGAAGCCGGGGCCGACGCCCCGGTGGCCGACCAGGACGTCGAGAGCGCTGTGCGGCGGGACGCGCGGGAGTTCGGGGCGTTCGCGCGGACCGGCGGGTGGACGTTCGCGCTGAAGGTGGCGCGGAGCGTACGCCCCGGTGGAGCGCCGGCAGGGCAGGCGGACGAGCCGGAGCCGAAGGTGTCGGCGAAGGAGTTCGCCCGGCTCGCGGGCTGTTCCGCCGAGCGCGTGATGCGGTTCTGGCGAGCCTGGGACCGGGCGGCGGACGACGGCGTGGTCCCGGTGTTCGAGGCGCTGGCGCCCGGCGTGGACATCGATCTTCCGGACGCGGACGTGTGGCTCGGCTACTACACCTCGCGCTCCAGCGCGGACTCGCCGCGCGGCCAGGCGATCTCCGCGGTGGCCGAGGCGGAGGGCATCCGCCCGACCAAGGCACTGGAAGTGGCGGAGAACCCGACAGCGCTGCGCGCCGCGATCCTCGCCGATCCGGGCACCGCGCAGGCCGCCCGGCACGCGCTGCTGGACCGGCTGGAGGACGACCCGGAACTGGGCGAGGAACTGGCCAAGGACATCGCCCGCACGGGCGAACTGTCCAAGACGGTGGCGTCGGCGGCACGCGTGGCGTCCTCGGTGGATTTCGTAAGGGACGTCATCGACAGCGGTGAGATGACCACCCCCAGCGGCGAACGGGTGCCCGCCCCGGAGCACGTCGTGGCCGAAGCCAAACAGCACCTCGCGCTCATCGAGGGACTGGACGCGGAGGACGAGGCCCCGTATGCCGCAGACGCGCAGAAGACCATGCGCTCCCTGGTCGCCGAGGCCGTCGACAGCGACCCTCAGCTGCGCGCGCACGAACGCCGGTCACGGTTCCAGGGGAAGGTGCGCAAGGCCGCCAAGGCCTTCGAGGAGCTGACACTCGACGACGCGGCCGACCTCTTTGAAGAGGAACTCCTCGAACAGCTGGAGACCCTCCAGAGGGCCATCACCGACTGCATCACCGAACTGCGGGCGGCGGCCCCGGCCGACTCCTGACCAAGACGGGGCGTCCGCCACCGCACCGGTGGTCCAACCTCGAAGACTGACCGGCTGCTCGTGCCGGGTCTCGTTCCCGGCGCCGCATGCCTCGGCCGGGGACCGTTCTCACCCTTGAGGGCGGGCCCCGGCGCCCAACTGATCGACAGCGGGGGTTGAGGGCCCCTGCCCAGATAAATCACAAGCTGAGCGCGGGCACCACCACCGCCAGTGGTAGCTTCCGACAGCGTGGCACCTAATGATCCGGGATTGGCTTTGACGCCGGAGCTGGCCGGGAGGCTGGGGGACTGGGCTGCGGAGTTCGACGGAATCCTGTGCTGGGACGATCCGGCATCGTCTGACTTTCCGTCGCAGGAGGCCGAGCACGAAATTCGCCGGGACCGGCGAGAGGCTCGCCCGTCAACTCGCGCGGGAACTCGGACCTTCCTCCCGTGACCCCTTTTGGGCTCTTACCTGAGTCATGCCCCTTTGAGGTAACTCGGTTGAACACCGATCAAACTGCCACTACTGTGGTTACAGTTAACCGGCGACAGCGAGGAGCAGGAGATGGCGGGGCTCAGTAGTAGGAGCGCGGTCGCGATTCACGCGCTGGCGATGCTGGCGCACCGGCGTGGGGGCTCGTTGACTTCCACGGAGATCGCGGACAGTCTTGAGAGCAATCCAGTCCTCGTGCGCCGCGTCCTCGGCCGCTTGCGAGACGCTGACCTGGTGTGGTCCGTCGAGGGGCGGGGTGGCGGCTGGTCCCTTGCTCGCGCCCCGCGGGATATCACGCTCTATGACGCGTACACCGCCGTCGAGGAAGGGCAGATCTTCTCGCGGCACGCCCATCCGCCCAGCGGGGCGTGCGAGGTCGGACGCAACATCGGCGACCTGCTCGACGTCGAGTTTCAGGGCGCGGAACGAGCTCTGGAGGAACGGCTCGGCAGGACGACGATCGCCGGCCTGCTGCATCAGATACTGGCCTCCGGCAACGAATCGAGGGGTCACTGATCAGGCGCTGACGCATACCCGCTCCGCGTCATGGCGCACGCCTTAACTGTAACTGGACTAGTTACAGTTTTTCCAGCCCGGGTACTCCGGGCCCTCCTGACTCCGATGCCGACGGCCGCATGATCCGTCCGCGTGTACCCCGGCCCGAACACCTGCTCAGAACGCACCAGGAGTGAGAGCGATGCCCCAGGAATCCGAAGCAACCGCGAGCACGGGGGCTCGTGGCCCCGCGACCTACGACCTCGTGATCAGCCGCGCACATGTCTTCGACGGCCGTCAGGCGCTCGCCGGTCTGTACGACGTCGCCATCAACGGCGGAGAGATCGCTTCCGTCTCGGCCGAGCCGCTCAAGGGCAGACAGGAGGTGGATGCGGCCGAAGGATGGGTCATGCCGGGCCTGATCGACACTCATATCCATTTCTACGACGTGCGCGCGGTCTCCGATCCGGATTCGATGCGGGCGTTCGAGGAGAACGAGCTTCCCGGAAGGCTCGGGCTGTTCCTCGACCACGGGATCACCACTATCAAGTCGGTGGGTGATCCGACGGGCGGAATTCTGGACACGCGGGCGAAAATCGCCGCGGGCGCGCTGCGGGGCCCACGACTGCTGGCGACCGGCTGCGGTATCACCGGACGCGATGGGCATCCCGCCGCCACTGTCTTCAGCGGCAACCCCTGGGCGCGCGAGCGCTTCACGGGAGAGGTCGACAGCGTGCAGCAGATCCGCGACCTGGTGCACCACCTCGCCGACCGCAAGGTGGACGCGGTCAAACTCCTGTCGGAAGGCGCGTGTGCGCACGCCGACGGGCCGAAGTACCTCTGGCGGAATCCTGCCTTTCCGGATGGTGTCGAGTTGGAACGGCTTCCCCTCGACGTCCTTCGGGCGGGCATCGAGACCGGGCACGAGCGGGGCCTTCGGGTCACCGTCCACACCACCCAGCAAGCCGCGGCACGCGAGGCGATCGAGGCTGGGGCGGACGGCCTGGAGCACGGTGTCACCGTCGAGCCCCTCACCGACCACTCGCTCATCGACCTGATGCTCGAACACGGCATCACCTACACGCCCACGCTCTGGATCGACGATGCCCATCCGGACGCCCGTGGCAATCTCAAGAAGGTCGCCGAGGCTGGCGTGCACATCGCGCTGGGCAGCGACACCTTCAGCGGCCGGGGCCTGTTCGGAGCCAACACCCTGGATGAGGCCGAGCTCATGGTGGCGGCAGGGATGACGCCCACCCAGGTGCTGGCCGCAGGCACCAGCGGCGCGGCGCGGCAGTGCGTCCGCCCCGACCTCGGCGCGGCGGCACCCGGCAAGCGCGCCGACCTGCTCGTGCTGAACGCTGATCCCACTGCGGACATCGAAAACCTCCGCGACCTCCGCATAGTGATCCTGAACGGCGGGCTCGTCGTCGACAAGCGCTAGGTGTATTGATCACGAGCGTTGTTGACACTGGCAGGGCGGAGGACGGGATTGAGCTCGGCGAGCATATCGAGCAGCTGATGAGCCCCCCGGGAGATGTGGTCGTCGCCGTCCGCTGCCAGCTCCTCTGCCACCTGCAGTGCGTGGTCTCTGTCGGAGGACAAGATGCCGACCGCATCGGCGACGGCGGCGTGAATCCAGTCGAGGTGATTCGGATCGGCGTCTGCCAGTGCGGAGGCGACTATCGCCAGTCCGGTCCTGTCCCGCCGTCGGAGCACGGCTTCCGCGGTCACCCGGGTGACAAAGGTGTCGTCGGGGTCGAGTACGAGCTCGATCAGCAGCCCGACAGCTTCCGGCATCTCGGCGAGGCCGGCCAGCCCGCGACCCGCGTCCGCCCGATCACGGTAGTCACGGCTTCGTCCAAGCTCGCTGAGCGCCGCCACAGCCGCACGCCGAAGATCACTGTCCACGCGCTTGCCCGCCTTTACCATGGAGGGCGGCCGCGAGGAGGGCGACGGTCTGGGCGTCGTCGGCTTCGCTGTCTTCGTCGGCGACCGGGGCGCGCAGGGTGTGGTGCCAGAGGACCATCTCCTCCGCCGCCGACAGGCAATACTCCCAGGTGGTGTATGGGGCGCGCAGGGTGTCGGTCATCCGTGCACGGTATCCAACCCCCGCAAGGGGGCAAGGGGGTTCGAGGTGACCGGTCGCCGGGGTGACGGTGGTGCATGTGCCCGTCGCCCTCCGCGAGCAGATCCTGGCGTTGGAGAAGCTCACCGGCACGCTGTGCATGCTCTGCCTCGAGGCGACAGGCGAACCGCACTGACCGGCGGCACGGTGCGCGGGCGCCTTCGTAGCGTGCGGGCTCCAGACCCGGCAGGGGAGAGGACACCACGTGACACGGACCGACTCGGTGAGCCGAACCCGATGTGGCACCCGCCGCTACCGGCGGCCCAGCCGGCCACCGGCCCGGGCCCGGGAGGGTCCACGTGGTCCGCGCCCTGCCCGCAGGTGCACGTCGCGCTGTACCCGGATCCGGTCCCGGACGGACGCGCCGTACCCCGTGGACGGCGGCGTCTCCACCCCGGTCGGCCGCATGCTCGGCCACCACAACGAAATTTCCGCCGACGTCGACGAAACGTTGAGCAACTATGCGACCGGAGGTCACGCGCACGGTGAGCCGCTCACGACGGATGCGGGAAGCCGGTCACGTAAGGCCTCGTTCACCCCGCAGGTAGGCTCCCGCGCGCTGCGGCTGCGGCGGCCGCAGCGGCTTGGTCTGCGGCGGCTTCGTCGAGGCGGTCGCTGCTGGTCGGTAGGCGGTAGTAGAGGGGGGCGGAGACGGCACGGATGACCTCGTTGACATCGGTGCCCTCGGGCACTTTGCCCCGGTCGATGGCCCGTTGGACGCAGGGTGCCCACTCCTTGACGCGGATGTCGTAGAAGCGGTGCAGGGCCTCGGCTGTCTTCGCCTCGCAGGTGGCGGCGGCGATCACTGCCTTGAACAATGCTCCTTGCCGCGAGTCGGTTAAGGGGCGCTGCATGAGTCGGGTGTTGGCCTTGAGATCACCGAGCAGCGAGCCGGTCTCGGTACGCGGCAGTGACTGCTCGGCCATGTCCACCAGCAAATCGGCCACCAAACTGGTCACCGTTCCCCGGCGGCGGTAAACGGTGGTCTTGCCCACCTCGGCCCGGCGCGCGATGTCGGCCAGGTGGGCGAAGCCATGCTCCGTCAAGGCGCCCCTGCTGCTCGTAGGACCGCCGACCGCACCCGCGCCGTGGGCCCTCCAGGCCGGAAGGTCCCTGGATCAGCACCCCCAAAACCCATAACGGGACTCTAGTTTCGTTAACCGCTTACGGCATCGCCCGCCGCGTGCCCCATGCCGTCGTTCATCTGCATGAAGTGGTCGGCGTCGGCCATGACCACGGTCGCGTCGTCGCTGTGGCGGGCCAGGAGCCGACGGGCGCGGGCGGTGTGGCCTCGCGGCGCAACAGGCCGGTCAACGGGTCGCGGCGGGTGGCGGCGAGCTGCTTGTGCAGCGCGACCGTGTGGACCGCCCAGCCGGTCGGCGGCACAGCGGCGGTCGTGATTAAGAGGGTGCGCTGGGCGATCCGGCCTTGACCGCGCAGAAGGGGGACATATTTGGGATCTCCCTCGTCGCGTACAGGATGGGTGGGCCCGGGGCAGTCGTCGAAGCCGGTCGAGCGGAGCGGCTGCCCCAGGGAGGAGCTACAGCTCGACGCCCCCGTTGTCGGCGCAGGTCCAGCTGTACGGGTTTTCCCAGCGGCCGGCCGTGGCGGCGGGGCAGTCGAGTTCCCAGCCGGGCCGGTAGCCGCAGGCACCCCAGCCGTCCGGCCGTCCGTAGGGGATCTTGAGTCCGGCTGCCGCCGCGGTGTGTCGCCTCGTAGACCTCGTGTGCGCTTCGTACGATCGCGCTGCGACTGTCGGCGCGGCCGGTGAAGACGTGGACGCCGCTCAGGTCAGGGGGCGGTGCGGCGTTCGGGGCGTCGACCTCGAGGTAGGGCAAGGGCAGACGTCAATCTCCTCCTGTCCGTGGTCGAGGGCCACTGCGACCGCCCCGGTCCCGGCGGGTGCGGGTCCGACGCGCTTCTCGTCCGCCTTCACGTCGTGCGCGACGAGCAGACGACGCTCGGGCGTGGGCCCGGTGCCGGCGAGCATCACGCCGTTGGCGCGGCGGCTCATGCCTGACCACCACTGAACAGCACGTCCAGGTCGCTGGTCTCGCAACCACCAGCCACCGCCGAACGGCGGCCGGATCTTCGTCCGTTCCTTCACCTCGACCAGATGCTATTGGACACGGCGGATGACCTGGGATGCCTCTTCCACTAATGGTGACGTCAGGTGTTGGAACTGTCCGAATGCCCGGTGCCGGTGATCACATGTAGTGGAAGAAGCGATGCCACCACAGATGCTGCCAGTCGTCCATCACCGTCGGTCCGTCGTATCGCTTTCTCAGTATGTGTCTGGGCATCCAGAGGCAGTCGAGTGCCACCGCGGCGGCTTTGATCCGGCTGCGGTCCTCGTCATGCAGCCCGTCGGCGGGCTCTGCCGTGTCCGCGCTGATATCTCCTGCACCTGCAGTGATCAAGGATCCGAAATTGCTGAAGCGGATGACAACGAAGCTGTCGCTCTTCGTGGCGATGGTTGGAATGACGATGTTGCCGTGGAAACTGGCATCCTGTATTCCTCGAACGACAGAGTACGTGCAGTCAAATGCCTCGCCGATGTCTGCGGCAAGCCGATCGAAACGGGCCCGGGTGGCGACATGGTCGTAGTCCCGAGGGAATTCCCAGTGTTCTGGATCATCCAGATTCCGCAGCAGAGACAGTAGGTGCTGGTCATCGACGGTCATGTACTTCTCCCAGTGAGTCGGAAAGGTTGGTGTGGCGGCTGACTTCGTAGGCATAGTTGGCCCAGTCGTCGGCGGAGAGACGTTGTCAGGCGACGGCGACGTTGGTGTGGATGCCGAGGGTGCGGGCGAGGATCGCGGCCGGGATCTCGGTTGCGAGCTGGAAGAACACGATGCTGCGGACCTGATTGGGCCGGATACCGAGCTGGTTCAGCCGCTGTGTCACTGATGCCCGGCCGTCTGCCCCGGCGACCGTTGATGGACGGCATCGCGACATGCGCGGAGTCGGCGATGACCGCGCGGCCGGAGTGCTTGCCGTCGTACAGAGCAGCGTCGGCCGGGCGCTGGGTCGCCCCCTTCGTCGCTGCCGGCGTTGCTGGAGATGAGCGAGGTCTGAGGGCGGGCTGTCGGGTCCTGTCAGCCGGCGTTGGGGTCAGTTGGGGAGGCCCGGCGCATCACCACGCGCCAGGCGCCGACCGCGTCCGCCATGTCCCATGACTCGGCGCTCCAGCCTCTTGCTTCCAGTGCCGCCACCCCCCAGAAGATATCGGCCGGCTTCGCTGCGCCGCCCGGGGCTATCAAGAGGAGGAAGGGGTACGGGTATCCGTCGACCAGGGCGGGGTCGGCCCGTAGCGCCTCGACATAAGCCGTTCCTTCTGCGAGGAGGGCGTGGGCCTTACCGGTCTTGTGTGCGCGCATGTTCCACACTGTGTCACCCGCGTTGTCCGCACGCGGTGACGGGCCTGCCATGCCCGTGCCTTCCCGCCCCGCCGTCGGGTTGTCCGTGTAGGACGGAGCCGAACCTGTGGGATCTCCTCGATGGCGGTCCGCGGCTGCCTCTGCTGTCGGCGGTCGTGCTGCGGTGACTCGGCGAGGATGCCGATTCCGCCCGGGGCTTGGCTGGGGTCTTGGCGCGCCGTCTGCCTGCGGGGGGTTGGGTTCAGGGCGCGGCGGTGCGGCGTCGTGCTTCTTCGTCGATCTCCTGGCGCAGTGTTCGGATGGTGTCGGCGGGCCCGAGGACGGCGTCGGCGAGGTCGCAGAACGAGCTGATGGAGTGGTGGTCGTCGAGGTCGGGGGTGTGTTCGTGGATGAGGTGGCGCAGTCCTGACCAGCGGCGGGCCCATTCGCTGACGTGCCAGGCGGTCATTTTGTCGAGGTAGTCGACGGCGGGGCCGGTGCCGTTGATGCGTTTCTGCCCGGTGAGGCTTTCCCGTCCGGCGTGAACGTGCTCGAAGGCCCACAGCAGCGCGAAGTAGTGGTCGAGGACGTCCCGGGTTTCGGTATCGGTCCGGGCGGGTGCCCGCCGGTAGAACTCGAGCGCGCTGCGGGCAGCTGCTGCGGTAGGCGAGGTGAGCTCGGCGTAGAGGGACCGGGCCAGGTCGAAGCTGTCCTTGACGCTGGTGCCGCGGGCTGCCCATGCGGCCATCGCCGCGGCGCCGAAGGCGACGGCCGCCGACGCGCTGGAGATCAGCATCTCCGATCTCACAGCACCTCCGAACACAGGGGCGTGAGTTGTCACGGCGAGCTTTCCCGCTTTCGCCCCACCCCAGCACTCTTGCCGAGTACTTCATCTCGCCGCAGTTGCCCGGCATCAGGCGTCGGGGCGACGCTAAGCAACTGCGGTGAGGTCGGCTATCGGGGGGCAGCCGCTGAGGGCTCGGCGTTCCGCCCCATAGGCATCTGTGATCTTGTGGAGGATCTAGGGCCTGTATTGAGTCGTGATCGGTTTGCTGGATTCGCCGTCGTTCCGGGGGCGGATGCGGTAGTCCGGTGTGTATGACGCGTGCGCAGCTGACGGATGGGGAGTGGGGATTCGTCGAGCCGTATCTGCCGGTCG